>JAAXXP010000012.1:0-9996 GCA_013334435.1 Chlorobiaceae bacterium
CGGTTCGTGCAATTCGCGGGCAATAATCTTACATTCAGAAGAGACCCGGCCGCAATCCTTGCCGAAAATATCTCCTCTATTAATTCAACACGCGTCCTTGAGCCTTACAGACAACACCAGCCACCCGCTCGTCGACCGGTTCGGGCGTACCATCAGCTACGCCCGCATAGCCGTCACCGCCCGGTGCAACCTCCGCTGTTCATACTGTATGAGCGAAGAACACGAATGCAGCCCGGCTCCGGAACATACCCTGAATACCGGCGACATCGAGCTCCTGATCAGGATTCTTGCCGAAACCGGCGTAAAAAAGGTACGCTTCACCGGAGGGGAACCGCTGCTGCGGAACGATATTGCGGAACTGGTGAGGAGTGCGAAACAAACCAAAGGCATAGAGAACGTATCACTCACCACCAATGGCGTGCTGCTTCACAAACACCTCGACACGCTGCTCGGCGCAGGACTCGATGCCCTGAACCTCAGCATCGACACGCTCGACCGCGAGCGTTACAAAGCCATAACCCGAAGGGACCTCTTCGTGCAGGTGAAAGCCAATCTGGAGGCCCTGCTCGCATCAAAAGCCATACCGGTCAAACTCAATGTCGTGATGATGCGGGGCGTCAACAGCGATGAGATCGCAGAGTTCATGGAGTTCACCAGGAACCACGCCGTTACGGTACGGTTCATGGAACTGCAGCCGTTCGACGACCACCAGATATGGCGCACCGGAAAGTTTCTGGGTCTCGATAAAATCCGGGAACTGCTCCGGGATGCCTATCCGGAACTTCTGCCACACCGGGGAACATCAACCGAATACTTCAGTTTCAGCCTTCCCGGCTACGAGGGATCGGCGGCGATCATTCCGGCCTACACGAGAAATTTCTGCAGCCAGTGCAACCGTATACGGATCACATCGGGAGGATCGGTGATCAGTTGTCTTTACGACAGGCAGGGCATGGAACTGCTCCCTCTTCTGCGAAGCAGCGATGCTGCTGAAGAGGTCGCGGCTCTCTTCAGGACCGCGGTCCGGCAGAAACCCGAAGACGGAAGAAACCAGGGAGATGGAGAAAACCGGCGGACCAGCATGTCGGAAATAGGCGGATAAGCTCCTTCAAAGGACGGCAACCATCATACCTGCCTGCAGGGTTCCCCCCTGCAATACCCGGCAGAAAACCCCTTCCCGCGGCATGATGCAATCACCTGTCGCCCGCTGGATAGCGCACCCGTCATTATGGCACTCCTTGCCGATCTGGGTGACTTCAAGCAGCACCGATTCCCCTGCCTGAAGACGCTCACCTGGTACAAGCGAAACAAGATCGATCCCTCTGGTCACGATATTTTCGGCGAAAACGCCGTGATCGAGTTCATGCATCTTTTCGCGCATCCGGTCGATGCTCTCCCCTGCCAGCATGGATACCTGACGATGCCACTCGCCGGCATGCGCATCCCCCTCTATTCCCCATCCGGCGCGAAGAACGATTTCCGGCACCGCCTCCTTGACCACCCCTTTTTCGGTGCTGATGCACACGGCCTCGATATATCCCATAATCGTGTTTGCCGGTTCCGTGAAACTGCTGCTGATGACTGCAATAAAATAAAATATCGCAAGAGAGCACAACATCTCGGCGGATATCCGTATCCGGAGAACACGTTTTTTTTGGAAAATTGAAAAAAAGAAACAATATTAACAATTGTTAACAATCAATACCCGGACATGAAAACAGAAAACGCGACAACCCTGATAATGTGCAGCCCCTGCTGCTGTTGCGCAAGCACCGCACAAACCGGCACAAGAAGGAAAAGGAAGGACGTGTAACCCACCTCTGCTTCATGATCGAGTATATTCCGAGAAAGCCGGTTCACAGTGCCAGAACCGGCTTTTTTATTTTATCAAATACCACCATAAAACCATATGGCAATGCATATCAAAACAACCGAAACCTCCTGCGAGTCCATCCCGCTGCCCATAGTCAGGCTCAACCGCACCGTGCTGCTTGCCGGCGTGCTCGGCGCACTGACGCTCCGCCAGCCGCTGCTGATAACCCTGCTGTTTGTCATCATTCTTCCGGCGGCCATCTTCGGAAGACGCGCAAGCCTTGTCTATTTTGCAGGATCCCGCCTGTTTGCACAAAAGAACAGGGAAGCGGCAGTGGAAAGTCCCCAGCTCATGCGCTTCAACAACTCCATTGCGGCTGTTCTGCTCGGATTCTCGCAGCTCGCGTTCCTTCTGGGGGCTCCGACTGCCGGATGGATTCTGGCCGGCATGGTCGGAGTCGCCGCCGCCGTGGCGCTGGGAGGATTCTGTTTCGGCTGCTTCCTCTATTACCAGTTCAATCTGCAGCGCTACAGGCTCTTTGGAAAATAACCGCCTGCCGGAAATCGAACGCTTCCTTCCCGGCAGCTCGACACAGAGAAAAAACACCAACAACAGAACAACGATACCAATGAGATCAGACAACTACCGTTTCGAAACGCTTGCCCTGCACGCAGGGCAACCTGTTGACCAGACACAGTCCCGCGGCGTGCCGGTTTACCGCACCAGTTCCTACCTCTTCAAAAACACGGAACATGCCGCGAATCTGTTTGCCCTGAAGGAACTCGGCAACATCTACACCCGCCTGATGAACCCGACCACCGATATCCTCGAGCAACGGATAACGGAACTTGAAGGGGGAGCGGCGTCGGTTGCACTTGCATCGGGCACGGCGGCGATCTTCTATGCCGTCATCACGCTGGCGGAAGCAGGCGACAACATCATCGCCGCAAACAATCTCTACGGCGGCACCTATACCCAGTTCGACGCCATTCTGCCGAAACTCGGCATCAACGTCACCTTCGTCGATCCCGATAAACCCGAAAACTTCGAGCGGGCGATAACGGAAAAAACAAGGGCGATCTTCATCGAAACCATCGGCAACCCCGCACTCGACTACACCGGGGTGCGGGCCGTTGCCGATATTGCCCACCGTAACGGCCTGCCGCTGATCGTCGACGCAACCTTCACGACCCCGTATCTGCTCAGAACCATAGAACTGGGAGCAGATATCGTGGTCAACTCCCTGACAAAATGGATAGGGGGACACGGCACTGCGGTGGGTGGAAGCATTACCGATGCCGGGCGTTTCGACTGGAAAAAAGGCCGCCATCCGCTCTTCACGGAGCCGGACGGAAACTACCACGGGCTCCGGTGGGCGCTCGACCTTCCCGAGCAGCTCGCTCCGATGGCGTTCGCCCTTCGGGTACGTACGGTGCCGCTGAGAAATCTGGGCTCGTGCATTTCGCCCGACAATTCGTGGATATTTCTCCAGGGACTGGAAACCCTGCCGGTGCGCATGGCGCGGCATTGCGAAAACGCACTGAAGGTGGCGGAATACCTGGAGCGGCATCCCAAGGTGGCGTGGGTCCGCTATCCGGGTCTGAAAAACGACCCTTCCCATGCCAGCGCATCGAAAGACCTGAAAAAAGGGTTCGGAGGCATGGTCGTGTTCGGCCTGAAAGGGGGATACGACGACGCCGTCCGGCTTATCGATTCCATAAAGCTTTTCTCGCACCTTGCCAACGTGGGTGACGCAAAAAGCCTCATTCTGCATCCGGCAAGCACCTCACACAGCCAGCTGTCGGAGGAACAGCAGCTTCAGAGCGGTCTGTCCAGGGAACTGATAAGGCTTTCCATAGGACTCGAACATCCCGACGACCTGATAGAGGCGCTCGATGACGGGCTTGAGCCCTTGTAAATAAAGCAGGCTGTATTACCTTGTAGCAGTATATGAGTTGAGCAACATAACAAAAGGCGCCATGCAGTTCGAAACCCTCGCAATCCATGACGGGCAGACCCCTGATCCGGTTACAGGATCGGTTACGTTTCCGGTTTTCCAGTCCTCGACGTTCGAGCGGGAAGACCTTAACCATCACAGGGAGTTCTTTTATTCGAGAATCGGAAACCCGACGCGCAAGGCTCTCGAGTCGTCTCTGGCCCTGCTCGAGAACGCCCGTTTCGGTCTCGCCTTCGCTTCGGGCGTAGCCGCAACCATGGCGGCGCTGCAGGTGGTGCGGCCCGGCGACCATATCGTTTCAGGCATCGACATCTATGGGGGCACCTACCGGATTTTCGAACAGCTGCTGCGCCCCTGGGGCGTTTCGATCACCTATGCGGAAGATGAATCGACGGAAGGTTACGAGGCATGCATCCGGCCCGAAACAAGACTCATCTGGCTGGAAAGCCCGAGCAATCCACTGCTCAGGATTTCCGACATCAGGGCGCTTTCCGTTGCGGCAAAACGGAACGGCATACTGATTGCCGTGGACAACACTTTCGCAAGCCCCTATTTCCAGCACCCGCTCGAACATGGCGCCGACATCGTCGTGCACAGCACGACCAAATACCTCGGAGGACACAGCGATGTGATCGGCGGGGCTGTCGTGCTCGACGATGAAGCATTGCACCGGACCATAAAGAACTATCAGGCTGCGGCAGGAGCCATCCCCGGCCCATGGGATTGCTGGCTGGTCATGCGGGGCTTGAAAACCCTGAAAATCCGCATGAAGGAACATGAGGCAAACGCCATGCACCTGGCCCGTCTTCTCGAAAAGCACCCTGCCGTCGAGCAGGTGCTCTATCCCGGCCTGCCTTCACACCCGCAGCACGAACTTGCGAAACGCCAGATGAGCGGCTTCGGCGGCATGCTGACCTTCGCCCTGAAAGGCGGCCTTCCGGCAGTTGAAAATCTGGTCGGCCGGCTGAAGCTCTTTGCCCTTGCCGACAGTCTCGGCGGGGTCGAATCCCTTGTCGCATCTCCGGCAAAAATGACGCTTGGTGCGCTCTCCGCTGAAGAACGCCTGAAACGGGGGTGCAGCGACAACCTTGTGCGCATGTCGATCGGTCTGGAGCATGCAGGGGATCTTGAAGCCGACCTGCTCGGGGCACTCTCCCCGCCCTGATGCAGGTCGACTCGAACACTCCTCAGGGAGATTGACGGAAGCCTCTCCGACAGAACAGGGCCGTTATTCCTTTCATCGTTATTTTCAGCTGCTGAAAAACCGAACATGCATAAAATGCCGCAAATAATTACTATACAGGTAAACGGAGAACCGTTCACGCTGCCCGGAGGTTCCTCGGTCAGCGATCTGCTGGCCGGCATCGGCCCGGAGGAAAAAACCGTGGCAACCGTAGTCAATGACAATATCGTCCGGCCAGAAAACCGTCCCGCCGCCAGCCTCGAAGAAGGCGACCGGGTTGAGATCCTGATCTTTGCCGGAGGAGGCTAACCCTCTCAACAACACTTATGGACTTACTGCACTTAGGTAGCTATACACTCTCTTCCCGCCTGATTCTCGGAACAGGCAAATTCAGCAGCGCAAGCGTGATGCTCGAAGCGGTAAAAGCTTCGGGAGCCGAACTTGTCACCGTCGCTCTCCGCCGCTTCAACCGCGAACAGCCCGGCGACGATCTCTTCACGCCGCTCACCTCGATTCCCGGCATCACGCTGATGCCGAACACTTCCGGCGCTTCGACGGCCGCGGAAGCCGTGCATGCAGCGAGAATAGCCCGTGAGCTGTCCGGCAGCCCGTTCATCAAGGTCGAAATACATCCCAACCCGCAGCATCTCATGCCGGACCCGATCGAAACGTACGAAGCATCGAAAATCCTCGCGAAAGAGGGGTTTCTGGTCATGCCCTACATTCCGGCGGATCCGGTGCTCGCCAAACGGCTCGAAGAGGCCGGATGCGTATCGGTCATGCCACTCGGATCGGCAATCGGCAGCGGGCAGGGACTTGCCACTGCGGAAATGCTGCGCATCATCATCCGCGAAAGCAACATACCCGTCATTGTCGATGCGGGATTACGCTCTCCTTCCGAAGCTGCGCTGGCCATGGAAATGGGGTGCGATGCCGTGCTCGTCAACAGCGCCGTTGCCGTTGCCGGCAACCCTCCGGACATGGCCGAAGCCTTCGCCGAAGCCGTCGCTGCCGGACGAAAGGCATTCAGGGCTGGAATCATGGAAAAAAGCGGCCTGGCCGCAGCAACAAGCCCGCTCACCTCTTTTCTTGGGTCCGAAGCATGAACCAGCTGCCTGAATGGCTGAGTGCCGGTCGCGATGAGACCCGCTTCAGGGCCATGCTCTTGCCGGATTCGCCCTACACGCTCGAGCAGCTTGCCGCAGAGTCGAAAGCGCTAACCCTCCGGAGGTTCGGGCGCACCATGTCGCTCTATGCACCGCTCTACCTTTCGAACCACTGTTCGAGCGGCTGTGCCTACTGCGGCTTCGCCTCCGACAGAAAAACGCCGCGCCGGCGCCTCGAACAGGAAGAGATACGAAAAGAACTCGATGCCATGAAGCGGCTGGCCATCAGCGATGTGCTGCTCCTCACCGGAGAACGCACCAGAGCCGCGGATTTCGACTATCTCCGTGATTCCGTGGCAACCGCGGCTGCAAAGATGCAGCGCGTATCGGTAGAGGCCTTTCCCATGAGTGTCGCAGAATACCGGGAACTGGCCGATGCGGGATGTACCGGCATAACGATCTACCAGGAGACCTACAACCCCCTGAGCTACGGCGAACTTCACCGGTGGGGTCCGAAAAAAAATTACCGGGAGCGGCTTGAAACACCCGCAAGAGCCCTTGAAGGGGGTATGAAGAGCGTCGGCCTGGGCGTCCTGCTCGGACTTGCAGACCCGCAGGAGGAGGCGCTCCTGCTCTACCGCCATCTCCTTCATCTCGGAAGAACATACTGGCGTGCGGGCCTTTCGGTCTCTTTCCCCCGAATCCGGCCGCAGACCGGCAGCTACCAGCCCCCTTTCCCGGTCAGCGACCATCTGCTGGCCCGCATGATCTTTGCCTTCCGCATCGCTCTGCCCGATGTGGAGCTCGTGCTCTCCACCCGCGAAAGCCCGGCTTTCCGCGACGGCATGGCCGGCCTGGGCATTACCCGAATGAGCATTGCAAGCCGGACCACGGTCGGAGGCTACTCCGATCCCGAATCGGTCGAACGGGGCCAGTTCGATGTCTTCGACGACCGCTCGGCCGAATTGTTCTGCGATGCTCTGCGCGAAAAAAACATCGAACCGGTTTTCAAAAACTGGGAACACACCTATAACGGCCCTTCATCGCCGGAAATGGCCACGTGAGTTCCGGAAAACACGAACACATGGAACTGAACGAAACGCAGCGCGAACGGTACGGGCGCCATCTGACACTCCCGGAAATCGGTCATGAGGGGCAGGAAAAGCTGCTCCAGGCAAAAGTTCTGGTGGTCGGAGCCGGAGGGCTCGGCTCCCCTGCAGCACTCTATCTGGCTGCGGCAGGCATCGGAACCCTGGGCCTCGTCGACGGCGACAGGGTGGAGCTCGGCAACCTGCAGCGTCAGATCCTGCATACAACCCCGTCAGTAGGAACCCTGAAGGTCTCCTCCGCAGCGGAAAGGCTCAGGGCGCTCAATCCCGACACCCGGCTCACGCTTCATCCATTCCGTCTCGACGAAGAAAATGCCGGAAAGCTCATAGCCAGATATGATTTTGTGATTGACGCTACAGACTGCTTCAAAACGAAATTCCTGATAGCGAAAACCTGTCAGGCTGAAGCGAAGCCCTACTCTCATGCCGGCATAAACGCATTCACAGGACAGACCATGACCGTCAGTCCGGGCGAAAGCGCATGCCTCCGGTGCGTTTTTCACGAAGAAGATTTCCCTGACAAACAGATTCCGGCGGGGCCTCTCGGCGCACTTGCCGGAATCATGGGCGCCATACAGGCTACCGAAACAGTCAAGTTTCTGCTTTCGATCGGCGCGCCTCTCTGCAACACGATCCTTACCTGTGACTGCCTTTCCATGACCATGCGCAGGGTTCAGGTAAGCCGCGACCCCCGATGCCCGCTCTGCGGAAAAGCATAACGCATAGAGCTGAAACCACCCTCCTTCGGCTCCGGAAAGCGAAAAACATGCCGATCCTCAACCATCGCGCAGCTCCTGCAAGACCTGAAGCGCAACCCATGGCTCGGCAAGCAGAACGACCAGATCGCCGGGTTCCGCCCGCTTCATGATCGTTCTGATGGCATTGGCCTGGTCGCGCTCGGTGACGATGAAATCCGGCGCAACCCCATGTTCAAGGAGGCACTGGCGGCTGCAGGTGATCATGCGCTCCTGCGGATCGCCGTCTCCTGCCCATTCAGGGTTTTTATCGACATAGATCGGCGCCGTGCCCAGCACGAAATCATCGAAGGTACGGGCAAGATCAAAAGCGCTCGCAGCCAGATGCGAACGGTGCCGGCATCCTAATTTTTGGTTGAGCAGGCGGCGTTTGCCCGCAACATCGAGTTTGCCGGCCACCCCGCATAATTCCCGAATACCCTCGGGATTGTGGGCGTAGTCCAGCAACACCCGAAAGGGAAAACCCTCAATGAAATTGTACCTGCCGGGATTCTGTTCCGCTGTATTCGCAAACGTTGCGAGCGATTTCCGGATGACGCCGGGGGGAATGCCCTGCGCCCAGGCAAGCGCAGCGGCGAAGAGTGCGTTGATTTCATTGAACTGCAGAAGCCCGTTCATGGTTGCCGGAATCTCCTGCAGCGGCATCAACAGGGAATGCGTCATCCCTTCTGCCAGCACGATCCAGGAAGTCCCCTCATGAATGCGGCAGAACACTCCCGGTCCTCCCGATCCGAGATGCTGCTGAAAATCAAACGCTGTGGCATCGCGGGAGACCAGAACATGACGGGGCGCACCTGCATAGGCAAGCATCGCCAGGCATAAAGAGTCTTCGGCATTGACCACGACAGCGTGAGCGGCACGTTCGAGTACTTCGGCCTTGAGACGGGCCATCTCTTCCAGGCTGCCTATGCCGTCCACGCCGATATGGTCGTTCTGGACGTTCAGCAGCGCGGCTACATCATAGCGGTCGCAGGGGTGACCGAAAAGAATGAGGCCTTTGCGCGGCATCTCGAAAACCGCCGTCTCCACAGCTGGATCCTCGAGCAGAATCCGTCCTCCCGGATAACCGGAAAGATTCCTCTCGGAAACCATGTCGGAGCCTACCCAGACCCCGTTGGTGGTACAGACTCCGGAAACCTTTCCGAATGTCGTCCAGATATGGTGCAGCATCAAGGCTGTCGTGCTCTTGCCGTTGGTCCCGGAGATCGCTGCCGTAGGGATCCTCGCCGACAGGGACCGGAACATCCTGTCTATAATTTCACCGTTGATATCCCGGCCGGGATCGCCGATCCAGTGAGGACGAAAACCGGGCTGGGCATTGACTTCTATGATCCAGCCTCCGGCCTGGCGCCACGAGCGGGAAATATCCGGACAGAGAAAATCAACCCCTGCGATATCCAGACCTACCAGACGAACAGCCCGCTCGGCAAGCCGACGGTTATCGGGATGCACCCTGGAGGTGACATCGACGGCACTGCCTCCGGTACTGACATTTGCCGTACGCCCCAAAAAGACAAAACGACCGGCTTCAGGCACGCTTTCGGGAACCAGGCCCTGATCCTGAAGACAGCGCCGGGCGTCGTTGTCCAGAGAGAGCGCAATCAGCAGGCTTCGCTTCCCCCTGCTCCTGCGGAAATCGGCATTTTCCCTGTCGACAAGGGCGGCAACCGTATTTCTGCCGTCTCCGGTAACTCCCGGAGGAATACGCATGGCCGCAGCCAGCAGTTCTCCGCCCACAACCAGCATCCGGTGGTCCTGACCGGCAACATGCTTCTCGACGATGACACCTCTTCGACTGAGCTTCAAAGCAGACTCGAACGCCCGCTGCAGCGTTATCTTATCGCGGATATCCGGCACGACGCCCTGACCGAAATCAAGATCCGGAGGCTTTACGACAACCGGCCAGCCAAGACGCAGGGCGGCCGTCAACGCCTGCTCCACGCCATGAACCAGAATGGACGGAGGTACAGGCACTCCGGCCAGCCGGAGAAGATTACCGGTCTGCATTTTGTTGCGCGCGATGCGTGAGGCAAGAACCCCCGTATTTCCCGTGAAACTGCCATCCATGTGCAG
>JAAXXP010000012.1:10096-34329 GCA_013334435.1 Chlorobiaceae bacterium
GAACCAGAATGGACGGAGGTACAGGCACTCCGGCCAGCCGGAGAAGATTACCGGTCTGCATTTTGTTGCGCGCGATGCGTGAGGCAAGAACCCCCGTATTTCCCGTGAAACTGCCATCCATGTGCAGTGCGCTGGAGCCCCAGCCGATACGCAGCGTATCGGTTGCCGACGAAACCGCAGAAGGAATGCCGCGCAGCCTGGCCGCCATGGCGAAGCGAAGGGTGTTGGGTGACAATCCGCCGCCATGAACTTTCTGCAGCCACTCGCTGAATTCTTTTTCCGGGCTCTCTTTCGGGGAGGGCTCCCTATGGGGCTGCAACCAGAAATGCAAATACCTGATCGCGAACTGCAGCGCGCTCCTGAGCACCGCCTCGCGCTCCCAGGGCAGGGCGAGTTCGATGGAAAGACCCGACGAAGAAACCACCCGACCCTCACCCACGGGGTCTCTGGCCCAGCGCTGAAAAGCAACCGTCAGTGCGGCCAGCCAGCGACCGGCCGGAGAATCGCAGCAGGGCTCTACAAGGAGGAAACCGGGCAGATCCTGCTCCCACATACGTAAAAACGGCTCTTTTTCGAGCAGTCGCACAGCCTCGTCACAAACATGACCGTCAACAGAACCTGGACAGTCAGTCCGCCCGACGCACTGAAGGGTGGCCAGAGCGGTTTTTCCCGATAGTCCGGCATAAGCCCCCGGGTAAAATTTCAGCGCCTCTATTTTTATCATGGAAAACCTGGAAAACAGCATTTTCGGATTTCAGCGGAGTATCCGGAATCTCACCATCACCGTCCGGAAAAACGTAACTGACAAGGTACAAAAACAATATAACTCATGCGTTCGACCCCCCGAAACGGGAGGCAAATCGCCCGGTTTTCATTTTTATGCAGCAACTTTTATTAACGATTGTTAGCTTTCTTTTCACGGAAACTTCCACAATAGAAACTCCTTGGATATATTTCGTAGTTCGTTTTTATTCCGCCATGCATCTTCAGCAATCAAAAAGAACGGCAACAAACCGTCAGACACACCGATAATCACCCCTGCAACCCTATTACAGCAAGGCAGTTCACATCATGATACAGCAGGATAACAGCAGCTCCTATCTTTTCGGAGGCAATGCCCCTTATATCGAAGAACTTTACGAAACCTATCTCGACAATCCGGGTTCGGTTCCGGAAAACTGGCGTACCTACTTCGACGCGATGCAGAACGTTCCGGCCTCTGACGGCAGCGACTCGCGGGATACGGCCCACTCCCCCATTCAGGCATCATTTGCCGAACGGGCAAGGCTGGGTCCTATCTGCAGGATTGTCGCAAGTCCGGACGCCGGACTCGGACGCAAACGGGTATCGGTTCAGAAACTCATTGCCGCTTACCGCAACATCGGCTCACGCCGGGCGGACCTCGATCCGCTGAAACGCCAGGAACGACCCGCACTGCCCGATCTCGAACCCTCGTTTTACGGCTTTTCGGATACCGACATGGATATTGTTTTCAATACAAGCAATACCTATTTCGGCAGCGAAACCCTGCCGCTTCGCGAACTGCTCAAGAACCTGAGGGAAACCTACTGCGGCACCCTCGGCATAGAGTTCATGTACATAACCGACCAGACCGAAAAACGGTGGTGGCAGGCAAAATTCGAGACCATCCGGGCGAAGCCCGATTTCAGCCCCGACAGAAAAAAACATATCCTCGAACGCCTGACGGCCGCCGAGGGGTTCGAACGGTACCTGCATACCCGCTTTATCGGCCAGAAACGATTCTCCCTCGAAGGGGGAGACAGCCTCATTCCAGCAATGGACGAGCTGATCCAGCGCGCCGGCCGCTCGGGAGTGCAGGAAATCGTTATCGGGATGGCGCACCGTGGAAGACTGAACGTTCTGGTCAACATCATGGGAAAGAATCCTCCCGATCTGTTTGCGGAATTCGAGGGCAAGCATGCCGGCGAACTCCCGTCCGGTGATGTAAAGTACCACCAGGGGTTCACCAGCGATATCGTAACGCCGGGCGGACCGGTCAATCTCTCCCTTGCCTTCAATCCGTCGCACCTTGAAATCGTCAACCCGGTCGTCGAAGGCGCCGTAAAAGCACGGCAGGTCCGGCGTGAAGACAGGGACGGCTCGCAGGTGCTGCCGGTACTGATCCACGGGGATGCTGCATTTGCCGGACAGGGCGTGGTGATGGAAACGCTCAACCTTGCGCTGACAAGGGGTTACGGTACGGGAGGAACCGTGCATATCGTCATCAACAACCAGATCGGCTTCACCACCTCCGATCCCCGCGACAGCCGCTCGACAACGTACTGCACCGATGTCGTCAAGATGATCGAGGCCCCGGTGCTGCATGTCAACGGCGACGATCCGGAAGCCGTCGTTCTGGCGGCGCAGATGGCTCTCGATTACCGGCAGGCGTTCAAGCGCGATGTCGTGATCGATATCATCTGTTTCAGAAAACTGGGCCATAACGAGCAGGACACCCCGGCCATGACCCAGCCGCTGATGTACAAGAACATCGACAAACATCCAGGCACACGCAAACTCTACGCCGAAAGGCTCGTCTCCCAGGGCATCATCAAGGCTGGAGATGCCGATGCGATCAGCAAACAGTTCCGCAAGGATCTCGATGAAGGCCGCTACAGCGCCAATCCCGTGCTCGTCAATAAAACCATCTTTACGGCCGAACCTGTCTCGGGAAGCCATGAGGCGTCGGAAACCGGCGTCCCGCTTGCCGAACTGCAGCGGCTTGCGGAAAGAATCACCAGAATCCCCGAAAACTTCAAACTGCATCCGCTGGTTGAAAAGGTGGTGAACGACCGGGCCCGTATGGGACGGGGTGAACTGCCTCTCGACTGGGGAATGGGAGAACATCTGGCGTTCGCGTCCCTCGTTGCAGGCGGTTTTCCGGTACGCATTACCGGACAGGACAGCGGCCGGGGCACCTTCTCGCACCGCCATGCGGTGCTGCACGACCAGAACCGTGAAAAATGGGACTCCGGCATTTACATTCCGCTGCAGAACGTCACCGGCAGCCAGGCGCCGTTCACGGTCATCGACTCGGTGCTTTCCGAAGAGGCCGTGCTCGGTTTTGAATACGGCTACTCCATATCGGCTCCCGATACGCTGGTGATCTGGGAGGCCCAGTTCGGGGACTTCGCAAACGGAGCACAGGTGCTTATCGACCAGTTCATCACCTCCGGAGAGGTGAAATGGGGACTTGCTTCAGGCCTTACCCTCATGCTGCCGCACGGCTACGAAGGTCAGGGCCCGGAACACTCTTCGGCACGGCCTGAAAGGTTTCTGCAGCTGTGCGCCGAAAACAACATTCAGGTCTGTCAGCCGTCCACTCCCGCCCAGATTTTCCACCTGCTGCGACGCCAGATGACAACAATGGTCCGCAAGCCGCTGGTGATTCTGACACCGAAGTCCCTGCTGCGCAAAAAGGAGGCGGTATCCCGGCTCGATGAGCTTTCGGACGGGGTGTTCCGGAACATCATCAGCGACACGTCGGCCGACCCGAAAAAAGTCACCCGGATACTGGCCTGCTCCGGCAAGGTATACTATGACCTCCTTAACCGCCGAAGTGAAAACACCTCCGAGACGGTCGCCATTATCCGTATCGAACAGCTCTACCCCTTCCCCCTCGAAGCGTTTGCTGCCGAGCTCCGGAGATATCCGCTGCTGAAGGATATCGTCTGGTGCCAGGATGAGCCGAAAAATCAGGGGTACTGGCGTTTCCTCCAGCACTATATCATGAAAACCATGACTCCCGGCCAGCAGTTCGGCTATGCCGGCCGTCTGGCATCGGCATCAACCGCATGCGGCTATGCCGCCATGCATGCGCTTCAGCAGCAAGCCCTGCTTGACGAGGCTTACGGCGAATTCAGCGTTTTTTTCAACAAATAATATGCTCAAATGGCAATCATTGACGTCACCATATCCCAGTTGTCCGAATCCGTTGCCGAAGCAACGCTGCTGAACTGGAAAAAACAACCTGGCGATGCCGTTGCTGAAGATGAAATCCTGTTTGAAGTCGAAACCGACAAGGTGGTATTTGATGTACCGTCGCCTTCCTCCGGAATTCTTTTCGAGATTCTTGTAGGGGACGGCGGAACGATCGTACCGGGACAGGTTCTGGCAAGAATCGACAGCGAAGGCAAGCCCTCGGCGGAAGTCCCGGAAGCCATGAAGGAGGAAAAAAACGCCGGAGACCCCCAAAACAAGCAGCCGGAGGAGCCCCAGGCAAAAGAACCCCTGACCATGCCTTCCGCTTCCAGGCTCATGGCTGAAACCGGTCTGAGACCCGAACAGGTCAAGGGAACGGGAAAAGAGGGAAGAATCACCAAGGGCGACGTGCTGGCAGCGATTGCCGGAGGAACCGAACCGGCCGAACCGGCAGCGAAGCCGGTGCAGAAACATGGACCCGTAGAGGCCCACCGGGAATCTCCCCAGGTGACCGACAGGCCCGAGCAGCGGGTGCCGATGACCCGTCTCAGGGCACGCATCGCCGAAAGACTGCTGCAGTCCCAGGCGACCAACGCCATTCTCACAACCTTCAATGAAGTCAACATGCAGGCGGTTATCGAGTTGCGGAGCCGCTACAGGGAATCCTTCGAAAAGGAACACGGCGTCAAGCTCGGTTTCATGTCTTTCTTCGTCAAGGCCGCGGTGCAGGCACTTCGCAAGTATCCGGTACTGAACGCGTCGGTAGACGGCAAAGATATCATCTATCACGGCTATTTCGACATCGGCATAGCCGTCAATTCACCGAGAGGTCTCGTCGTTCCCATTCTGCGCAATGCCGACCAGATGAGCATTGCCGACATTGAACGCAAAATCGCAGACTACTCGACAAAGGCAAAACTGGGCAACCTCTCGCTTGAGGAACTCAGCGGAGGCACCTTCTCCATTTCCAACGGCGGCGTGTTCGGCTCGATGCTTTCAACACCCATCATCAATCCGCCGCAGTCGGCAATTCTGGGCGTCCATGCCACCAAAGAGCGGCCCGTTGTCGAAAACGGGCAGATCGTGATCCGTCCGATGAACTATCTGGCGCTCTCCTACGACCACCGCATCATCGACGGCCGCGATGCCGTTCTCGGCCTTGTTGCAATGAAGGACGCGCTGGAAGACCCTGCGCGTCTGTTACTCGATCTTTAAGAAACAAATACACTTATGAGCAAGTTATTCGACATTCTTGTTATCGGCGCGGGTCCCGGCGGCTACATAGCGGCAATCCGCTCGGCTCAGCTCGGGTTTTCGGTCGCATGCTGCGAGTTCAGCGCTTATGACGATCCGTCCGGCGAGCCACGGCTTGGCGGCACATGCCTCAATGCCGGCTGTATTCCCCTGAAGGCGCTCGTTGCCTCTTCCGAAGCCTTTGAAAAGGTATCGCACAACCTTGCCGACCATGGCATCACCTTCAGCGAGGCAAGCATCGACATCGGCCGGATGCAGAAACGCAAAGAGGATATCGTAACCAAAATGACCAGCGGCATCCAGTTCCTCTTCCGAAAGAACAAAATCACCCTCCTCAAGGGCCGCGCCTCATTTGCAGGAAGAACCGAAGAGGGATTCCGGGTCACGATAAGAGGCAAGGAGGGCGACGAGGAGATCATCGCCCGGAAAGTGATTGTCGCAACCGGCTCCAAAGCCCGTCATATTCCCAATGTCAGGGTGGACAACGTGACAATCTGCGACAACGAAGGCGCACTGAAATTCACCGAAGCCCCGAAAAAGCTCGGCGTGATCGGTGCGGGTGTGATCGGTCTTGAAGTGGGATCGGTATGGCGAAGGCTCGGCGCAGAGGTCACGGTGCTTGAAGTCATGCCGTCGTTCCTTGGCGCGGCCGATGAGAACATCTCCAGAGAAGCTGCGAAACTTTTTTTGAAGCAGGGTCTGCACATCAAGCTCGGCGTCAGGATCGGCCAGGCAAAACAGCTTGAAAGCGGCGTGGAAATCGCCTATACCGACGATCAGGGCGCAGAACACATGCTTGAATGCGACAAACTGATTGTGTCGGTAGGCCGGGTGCCGAATACCGATCAGCTCAATCTCGAGGCAGTGGGGCTTCAGACCGACGAACGGGGCTTTATTCCCGTCAACGAGCACTGTGCGACAGCGGCGCCCGGCATCTATGCCATTGGCGACGTGGTGAGGGGGCCCATGCTGGCCCACAAGGCTGAAGACGAAGGGGTGATGGTCGCTGAACTGCTTGCCGGCCAGAAGCCGCACCTCGACTACAACACCATGCCGTGGGTAATTTACACGACTCCGGAAATCGCCTGGGTTGGAAAAACCGAGCAGCAGCTCCGTGCCGAGGGGCGTGAATACAAGAGCGGACAGTTCCCGTTTGCCGCCAACGGCAGGGCTCTCGGCCTGGGAGACGCCGAAGGGTTCGTTAAAATGCTTGCCGATGCGAAAACCGATGAAATCCTCGGCGTGCACATTATCGGAGCCAATGCATCCGATCTTATTGCCGAAGCCTCTCTGGCCATGGAATTCAGGGCTGCATCCGAAGACATTGCCAGAACCTGTCATCCGCATCCGAGCCTCTCCGAGGCTGTTCGGGAAGCCGCTCTGGCCATCGATAAAAGAGCGCTGAACATGTGAGAGACCAGAAGTTTTCGGACCTTAAAAAAAAGACCTGCAGAAACTTGTTTTCTGCAGGTCTTTTCGTCCTGACTTTTCCAAACCCCGCTTAGGGAAGTTCCGGAGAAATAACGTTACTTGCGCTTCTTCTTGTGCCCGGTGAAATAGGACGGTTCACTGCGAAAGTCCGATTTCGGCTTCGGCTTTCTGCCTGTACCGTATGACGGTTTGGCCCGCTCCTCCATTTTCGTCGGGCGGAGCTGACGTCCGCACACCCGAACCTTGCGCAGTTCATGAAAAACGTCGTTCGGCATTCCTTCGGGAAGCTCGACGGTACTGAACGAATCGTTTATGGAAATTCTTCCGATCGATTCGGGATCGAGGCCGATCTCGTTGATGATGGCGCCGAGAATATTGCCGGCTTTCACACCATGCTCGCTTCCGACCTCCAGACGATAGCACTCACGTCCCTCGTCGGCGCTGTATCCGTCTTTCTTCTGCTTTCTCAGAGGACCCCGGTCTCTTTCCTGACGGTCGTGACCCTCCGGGCGAGAAGCCCGTTCAGGCTTGGATGAGAGCAGGAGAGGAGTTTCGCCCTGAAACATCGAAGCGAGAGCGGCGGCGGCCTCGAGTTCTGAAATGTCGTGCTCCCGGCAGTACTGTTCGATCAGGCGGGTGTAGAACTCCAGATCTTCGGCAGCGATGGTATCGGTAATGCGCTGTTTGAACTTGGCTATGCGCTTGTCGTTGATGATTTCCGTCGAAGGAAGCTCCATCAGCTCGATCCGTTTCCGGGTGGCCTTCTCGATAGCGTAGAGCATGTTTTTTTCTCTCGGAGAAACAAACAGAATCGCTTCGCCGCTTCTTCCCGCACGACCGGTCCGTCCTATCCTGTGCACGTAAGACTCCGTATCGGAGGGAATATCGTAATTGATCACATGGCTGATGCGATCGACATCGAGTCCCCTTGCCGCAACGTCGGTGGCAATGACAATGCTCAGCGTGCCGTCCTTGAGCTGATCAACCGTGCGCTCCCTCTGGTTCTGAGCCATATCGCCGTTCAGCGCCGAAGCAGCATAGCCCCTGGCCTGCAGCTTTTCAGCAAGTTCGAGCGTCATGGTTTTGGTGCGAACGAAAATGAGTATCCCGTCGAACGGTTCGAATTCAAGAATACGGGTCAGCACATCGAGCTTGTGGCTCCCTCCGACAATCCAGTAGCGCTGGCGGATGGTCTCGACGGTGGTCGTTTTATTCTGGATGATTACTTCTGCGGGGCTCTTGAGATGTTTCTGGGCGATACGGCGGATCGGCGCCGGCATGGTAGCTGAAAAAAGAGCCACCTGACGGCTTTCGGGGGTCTGATCGAGAATCCATTCGACATCGTCGATAAAACCCATACGCAGCATCTCGTCGGCCTCATCGAGCACCAGGCACTGCAGAGCGTCAAGCGAGAGCGAACCTCGCCGCATATGGTCCATCACCCGTCCGGGCGTACCGACAACCACATGCACTCCCCTTTTGAGCATGCGCAGCTGCGTTCCGTAATCCTGGCCGCCGTAGATCGGCACCACATGAAACCCTTTGAGATACTCGGCATACCGGTGAAAAGCCTCGGCAACCTGAATGGCAAGTTCCCTGGTCGGAGTCAGCACCAGAGCCTGGGGCTCCGCTTTCGAAAGCACGATATTGGAGAGCACCGGAAGCGCAAAGGCGGCGGTTTTTCCGGTACCGGTCTGTGCCTGCCCGAGAACATCGCGGCCCTCGAGAAGCAGTGGGATGGTCTGCGCCTGGATGGGAGTAGGCTTCTCGTAGCCGACCTCTTCAAGCGCCCTGAGCAGCGGTTCAGCCAGCTCCAGACTGCTGAATTTCAAAACGGATCCATTTTCTTCAATCATACTGTCCTTTTCCTGTAATAAAATTATTAACAATGCTTAAACAGCATTCACTGGAGTGGCAGCCATGCGGGAAAGGAATAATCTGAAGGAGAGTTTTGCCCGTCAGGAAAAAAATCCTTGCAAACAGGTAGACAGTAACGATCTGTAGAAAAGCAGAAATATGGACACCTGATCTTTCTTAGCATCTTCACCACGCGGTCAAATGCGAATTTATAGATACGAATTTATCCTGTCAATTACGAATATTATTTCCCTGTACCTCCGGTAGCGGAGCCGGGAGGCAGCACGGAGACCGGCAATGCGGGAAAGCGCATGTTGAGTTTCCGGAAATAGTCAGGACTGTCGAGGCATTCGGGATTGTCCGGCTCCGAACAGGCAAGTTCCGCAACACGCCAGCGGCCGCCTGATTTCCTCAGCAAAGCCGAAACGCCCTCATAGCGGCTGCGTCCGTCCGGTGACTGCGGCAGTGTTTCCGCCCATGCCCAGCCGTCCTGCGCCTTCAGAAAACCGACCACAAAAACCACATCGAGCCGGTGCAGGCGGAAAATTTCTTTCCGCAGCGCATCGAGAATCTCCCGCCGTTCACTGCTGCCCGGAGGAGGAGTGCCTGCCAGCCGCTCTTTCCCTGACAAAGCTCCGGGAAGGAGGAGCAGCAGAAGCACAAGCATGCACGCTATCCGCTGTGCCGGCGCGAAAGGCTTCATCCGAAATATTTTTGTTGCTACCTGACAAAGAGAACGACAGCCGGCAATAATAGATTCCCGCACCGATTGCAGCCATAGAAAATCACGACGGGTTCCTGCCGCAGAAACTGGCGTCGCACAAAACACGGTAGCGTGCACCGGAAGGCTTCAGCTCCGACTCGCAGAGTCGTATCCGGTCGAACATGCCTTTCCATGCAACCGTGCGCGTTTTCCGGTAAACATCCGGAGATGTTTCAGCCCGTGACCGTGCGGCAGTCGAAAGACGCGCAATGGTCATATGCAGAAAAAAAGGGAGCATTTCTGCCTTTTCCGGAACAAAATGATCGGCAAGTTCGCCATGAAGCTGAAAAAGAAGATCGGAAGCCCTGCCCGCAGCCCAGAAAAGACGCGGATGAAGTTTGTCGGGACCGGGAGAGACCGTCTGGAAATCGAGGGTAAAAGGGGAATACGCCGATGCGGCGGCGGAAATCCTCCGGCAAACCGGAGCGATATCCAGGCACCGCCATGGAGGCACAAGAGTAACATGCAGATATTGCGGAGCGATCCAGCGAACCGCAGTGTCGGGAAAATCAAGGCTGTAGCGCTGAACCTCCCCCTGCAGTGCGGCGGAGGCCGGCATACCGATAAATACCCTTCGAAAATCGTTCATCGGTGAGAAAAAGAGGAAAACTCTTCACCAATCGGCATCCTGCTCTTTCGGCTGCATGCGTGCAGGCACGTTAAAAAGCAGGCTGGTCAGGACAGGAATGAAAAATACGGCCACCGTCACGGCCGAAGTCAGCGCATCGGCCTCGTGACCGCCGAGAAACCGGCTCAGGTGAGCCTCGGGATAATAATGTTCGAACACCGACAGTGAAAGCTTCACGCCGAGAATACCCAGCACGATGAAAGCGCAGGTCTCCAGAAACGGATACCGCTCCATCAGGAGAACGAACCCCTGGGCAACGAAACGCATGGCGAGAATACCGATAAACACACCCAGCCATATCAGCAGAATGTTGTCGCTGAAGGCTACCGCGGCAAATACATTGTCGATGGAAAAAGCCAGATCCATCAGCTCGATAAGCATGATCGTGGACCAGAATGCACCCAGAGACCCGACGGTCACCCGGTAAAACCAGTTATCCTGCTTGTCGAAATAGTCGTCCTGCCCGCTGGAGGTCTTGCGCCCCTTCCACCACGAGACAACCAGATAGAGCAGGTAGATGCCGCCGAAGGGTTTGAGCCACCATATCTTGACCAGTACCGCAGCAAACAGCAAACAGACGCCCCTGAACAGATAGGCTCCGAGAATACCGTAACGCAGTGCCGCCGAACGCTGCTTCTGCGGCAGATCCATAACCATGGTTGCCAGCACGGCTGCGTTATCGACCGAGAGCAGACTCTCGATCAGAATCAGGTTCAGCACGATCAGAAGCGAGGGAACCGGATTATCGATTATCTGGCGAACCAGATCATGAAATACCGAAAAGTCCATAAGCGATCAGATTTGGACCTGCATACCGATTTCAATCACCTGACCCGAAGGAAGATCATAATAACCTGTCGCACTGATGGCGTTGCGCATCATCAGGGCATAAAGCTTCTTTCGCCACACGCTCATTTTCGATTTAAGACCCGTGACGATTTTCTCTCGGCTGAGGAAAAAGCTCGTCGCCTCGAGGCGGAAATGAAACCCTTTGTGATGGGCAAGCGAAAACACCTGCTGGATGCTTGGCGACTCCATGAACCCGTAACGGGCCACGACCTTGTATATCCCGTCCCCGCATTTGACCACCTCGACCTTGCGGCTGTTGGGAACCCTCGGCACCCTTTCGGTGCTGAAATGAAACAGGGCGACCTCCGAATGCAGAATCTTGTTATGGCGCATATTGTGCAGCAGCGCGACCGGAATCACATCAGGATTCGCCGTAAGATAGACCGCCTGGCCGCTCACCCGCTGCGGCTGCTGCAGGGCAAGGCTCTGTATGAACTCGTCGACGGTCAGGGTACGGTCCTTGAGCTGTTTCATGAGCAGGCTGCGTCCCTGCTTCCAGGTATAGAGCAGGGTAAAAATGAAAAGGCCGATGACCAGGGGAAACCATGCTCCATGCAGCAGCTTGCTTGCACTTGCGCCGAAAAACGACAGATCGATGATGAAAAAGAAAGCGATCATCACGTCGATAGCCATCTTGTTCCATTTCCAGATATCACGGGCCACATAGTAGAAAAGCACCGTGGAAATAAGCATGGTCGCCGTCACGGCAACGCCGTATGCCGCGGCAAGCCTGCTTGAAGAACCGAATCCGATAACCAGACTGATGGTTGAGACCATCAGTCCCCAGTTGGCCGCCGGAACGTAAATCTGCCCGTAATGACCGGCAGAGGTGTGGCGGATGGTGAGGCGGGGGAAATATCCCAGCTGGATCGCCTGCTGGGTCAGGGAAAACACCCCGGTAATAAGTGCCTGGGAAGCGATAATCGTGGCCGTCGTCGAAAGAATCACCATGGGAATAAGGCCCCAGGAGGGAACAAGCGCATAAAAGGGATGATGCGATTCCTGAGGCGAAGCGAGCAAAAGGGCGCCCTGCCCGAAATAGTTGAGCAGCAGCGATGGCAGTACGAATAAAGCCCACGTAAGACGGATAGGAGTTTTTCCGAAATGGCCCATATCGGCATAGAGCGCCTCGGCGCCGGTTACGGAAAGAAACACCGCACCGAGAACCAGAAAGCCCTGCATATGGTTTCCCAGAAGAAACCGGAAGCCGTACCAGGGAAAAACCGCCTGGAGAATTTCGGGGTAGCGGACAATCTCGATCAAACCGAGAACCGCAATGACCGCAAACCAGACCATGATGACCGGTCCGAAAAATGCCCCGACCTTGGCCGTGCCGTGATGCTGGAAAAAAAACAGGCCGGTGAGAATCACTACCGTTACCGGGATGACCAGATCCTTGAACGCAGGAGCTATAATCTGCAGCCCTTCAACCGCACTGAGCACGGAAATCGCCGGGGTGATCATGCCGTCGCCGTAGAGCAGAGACGCGCCGAACAGTCCTATGGCGACAAGAAACCACCGCTCATGCCTGTTCTTTCGGCTGTGTCCGATAATGAGTGCCGTCAGCGCCAGAATGCCGCCCTCACCCTCGTTATCGGCCTTCATGATAAAGGTCAGATACTTCAGCGAAACGATAAGAATCAGCGCCCAGAAAAGCAGCGAAAGCACTCCAAGCACATTATCGTGAGAGACAGCAATACCGTATTCACCATGAAAACACTCCCGGATAGCATAGAGAGGACTGGTGCCGATATCGCCGAACACCACACCGAGAGCTACAAGAGAAAGCGAAGCAAGGGCTTTGAAACCAGGGCTGCCGGATAAATGAGGTAAATCAGCGCCTTCTTGAGAAGTTGCCATGAACAAAAAAGCTTCTTGAAAAAATAGGCCCCGTAACTGAAAAAGCAGAAGAGTCCTGAAACACCCGCAAAAAAACGGAGCTTGTATTCACTCACCAGTACGGTAACAAAACCGAATTTACGGAAAAAGAATTCGCTTAATCAAACAATCGGGCAGAAAAGAACGGAAATACGCGTCAAACACACCCAATACCCGGCAAAAGAACCATAACTCCTCCTAAGAGCCCCGGTCAGGGGACCTGATCCCGGTGAACATCGAGATACTCCGGCTTCAGCAACCCTTTCAGTTCCCCGTAATGCAGCTCGATTTCAGTTTGACCGGCGGCATAAGAAGCGATTTCGTAAGGATTGTACAGAAAAACCACCCCGCTGGGCGTCATGGCGAAATTGGTGGTGAAGGCAATCCGGTTTTCAAACAGTCCGCCCTTCTCTCCATCGAGCCTGTCCGACGCAGCAAGCCCTCTCTCCTCCCTGAAGCGGGCTTCGATCAGGGCATTGAGACGGTCCTTGAATCCGGGCACGAACACATCATCGATGACGAGGCGTCTGCCGGTTGCCGCATCGAAAACAAAACAGGTTGTCATATGCATGCCGTGCGCTCCCCCGGTATAGGCGTAGGAAGAAAGCTGCATCGTCAGAAGCTTTGTGCCGTTCAGCAGCACCGCGCCGCTGAGCTCGAACTGGTAGGGCATACTCATACCCGTCTCCTGTCTGTCCTTTTCGTAAACTTTCAGGAAATGCCCGGCAAGTGCCTCTGGCGTTCTCGGCCCGGAATACCCATCGCCCGGAGAAAGAGCCGTACTGTCGGCAATCCAGGCCGCCACCATCCGGTTGATCGAGCTTGCCGCCGCTCCGCCAGAAAACACCGGATACTCCCCCTTGCACCAGGTATCGCGCTCACCGGGAGTCTTCGCGTCGCTGTATACCTTTTCAAAACGCTTCATCTCATATCCTGTGACCGCAGCCGCCGCCTTTACCGGGGTTCCGGAAAAGGAGGAGGGGTCGTGCGGTCCGGAACCGTTGCACGCCCTGCCGGAAAGGACGAACATGAGAACCGGAATCGCAAAAAAATGTAGAAGAGTCACCCTCATGGTTCCTGGGCTTTACGGGTTGATCGACGACGCACACATTCACGCTCTTGCGGAAAAATACATCAAATCAGGCGAACAATCCTTACCCTCATAACCCTTCCCGAAAATTTCCTGAACAATCCCCGCGCCGCAGGGCATCGCAGGGCTCAACACTTAATCCGCAAGATCGTATATTGCCTTTCAGCTGAATCACAAACCAAACAGACCCGGCTATGACCAACATGATCTCGGAGCATCTCGACGAATCCATAAAGCTCGAACTCAATCTTGCCAAACTCTACACAGTGCTCAACGACCTGTTTCCCGAGGACGAGGATTTCTGGTGGCAGCTTGCCATGGAGGAACGGGGACACGCCGCGCTGCTCCAGCAGGAGAAAAAACAGCCGCAGCCTCTCGAGTTTTTCCCTGAAAACCTGCTGGCCGGCGATCTGGAAGCCCTCATCCAAGCCAACTCGAGGATTGCGGGCCTGATCGAGCAGTACACGAAAACGACTCCATCGCGCAAGGAAGCTTTTTCAACGGCGCTCGAACTCGAACTGGCCGCGGGAGAATCGCATTTCCAGAATTTTCTCGACACACCCTCGCATTCGCCGTCGGTCGAGATTTTCAAACAGCTCAATCAGGAAGATCGGGACCATGCCGAAAGAATCAAGGCCTACATGAGGGAAAACGGTATCGACGGATAAAAAAAGGAAACCGGGGAACTGTCAGGCACAGGCCTGCGTTGATTCTTACAACTGCATATTATTTAATATTTTACATAATAATTATAACGATAAAACGGAGAGACTGCATGCTCAGTAAAAAACTTGAGAAGGCATTTAACGAACAGATCAACCACGAATTCGCGTCATCCTACCTCTATCTGTCGATGGCCGCATATGCCGAGTCCGAAAACCTTCCCGGTTTCGCAAGCTGGCTCAAACTTCAGACGAAGGAGGAGATGGGACACGCCATGAAACTCTACAAATTCGTGAGCGAACGGGGCGGACGCATTCAGCTGCAGGCTATCGAACAGCCGAAAACCGAATTCAAGTCTCCCGCCGGACTGTTCGAAGAGGTACTCGGCCATGAGAGAAAAATAACCTCGCTCATCAACAAGCTCTACGAAGTCGCGCTGGAAGAGAAGGACTATGCTGCACAGGTCATGCTGCACTGGTTTATCGAGGAACAGGTAGAGGAAGAGGCTGCTGCATCGGAAATTCTCGAAACCCTGAAAATAGCCGGTGAAAAAGGCCATGCGCTCATCATGATGGACCGCCAGCTTGCCCGCCGCGGTCAGGGCTGAACGGCTTTTGCCACAAGGAAAAGCGATAACCCTGTAGTGTAACCATAAAAAAAGCTGCCTTTTCCGGCAGCTTTTTTTATGGTGAACACCACTGATTTCCGGTTCACGGCAGACTCAGAAACTGTTGCGCGCAGCTTCCGTCGGCGCCGATAACCATCTCGCTGTAGCGGTCGGGGGCATAACGGAAGCTCCCTCCGTTAACGATCTGCATCCCCTCCAGCGCGTAGGTCTGAAAACGGTGAAAATGGCCGTGCAGTATCACTCTTGTCCGAAGAGCCTTCATCGCGGCGATATATTCACTGCGGTTGATCAGCTCCATGGTCCAGTCGAAAGCCTGGTCGATCGGCGAAAGCGTACCGTATACCCTGAGTGCATGGTGGCAAAGTCCGACGACAAAACTTTCCTGCAATGCATCGGTTACATCTGGACGGGAAAGCGCCCGGAGTTCCGAAGTCTCGATAAACCCTCTCGCCCCGAGAGGATTGTCCGACCGGTGCCAGGGCCAGACGGAATTGACTGCGGCAAAACCCAGAGAGAGTGCGGGAAACTTCATCACCTTTATAAAAGGGAACCCGGCCGGCACACCCTCGCCTCCCGCCATCAGTTCACCGAAGAGGCTGCAGAACGCTGCAAGTCGCTCCTGCAGGGCTCGCCGGCGGTTTCCGGGAAAAGGGTTCAGCGCGTTGTAGATCCGCATCTCCTCCTCGATATTTATCAGATCGTGATTTCCGGGAATCAGCGTCGTCCGCTCCCAGGAGAAAAAGCCGTGCTCGGCGAGTTTCTCCCGCATGACGGACCATCCGGCCGGAGATCCGGGATCGCACAGGTCTCCCGTAATGACGAGATGATCGATCCCTCTCAGATTGAAATGGTGCAGCATCCTGTCAAGTCCGGCCAGGCCTTTGCGGTCATTTCGGCCCCCGAGATGCGTGTCGGAAATATGCGCCAAAGTTACCGTATTGTGAATCACTTGCAGCGAATTGCGGTTTTACAGACTAAAAGAGTAAATTAAGCCATAATTTTTCAATGCAGCTTCTGCAGCCGAGAGTGATAAGATACACTCTTTCTTTGATAAGCTTCTGCAAGTGCATGTTAACTATTCCCGCAAACCTATGCGCAAAACCGTATCGTCCTGTAAAGAACTAACAAGAAATCTCTGGTGGTCATGGGACACTGAAGCCAAAGAAATTTTCAAGGAACTCTCCCCCATTCTCTGGGAGAGGGTCAATCACAATCCTGTTGAACTGCTTCGGCATATATCCAATGACGAACTCCAGTCGCGCTGCCAGTGCGAACTGGGCGAAAAAATCGAACGGGTAGCCGAACGTTTCAGAGCCTACATGAAGGAACCCGCCACATGGGCGGCGGCAAATGTTCCTGAACTCGTCAAGAATCCGGTAGCTTATTTCTGCGCCGAATTCGGCATCCACGAAAGCGTCAGAATCTATTCGGGCGGCCTCGGCGTGCTTGCCGGAGACCATATCAAATCCGCAAGCGATCTTGGCATCAACTTTGTCGGCATCACCCTCTTCTACAAGGAGGGCTACTTCCGCCAGTACCTCAACCACGACGGATGGCAGCTTGAAGACTACCCGCTGCAATACCCCGAAAGCCTGCCTATCGAAAAAGTCACCGGACCCGACGGCAAGGATCTCATCATTTCGGTCAGCATCGCACAGGGAGAGGTCTTCGCGCAGGCATGGAGCCTCAAGGTCGGAAGGGCAACCCTCTACCTGCTCGACACCAACATCCCGGCCAACGAATCGCACTACCGCGACATCTGCTGCCGAGTCTACGGCGGCGACCAGAACATGCGCATCAACCAGGAGATCGTGCTCGGCATCGGCGGTGTCAAGCTGCTCGATGCGCTCGGCATCACCCCTGCGGTCTACCACATGAACGAAGGCCACTCGGCATTCCTCACCCTCGAACTGCTTGCAAGGGAACTCGCCGCAGGCGTACCGATGGAAGAGGCGAAGAAAACCGTCAAGAACCGCTGCGTATTCACCACGCACACTCCGGTGCCCGCAGGTCACGACCGTTTCTCGCGTGACATGATGCACTACACCTTCGACCGTTACCTCCGGCAGTCCGCCATCGATTTCGACGACCTGATGCTGCTCGGCTCCGAAGACCGCAGCAACATCTACGGGCTCTTCACCATGACCGTGCTTGCCCTGAACTTCTCGAGAGCGGCAAACGGAGTTTCGAAGCTGCACGGAGAAGTATCCCGGCAGATGTGGCAGAACCTCTTTGAAGTCAATTCGCCCGATCTGGTGCCCATCGGCCATATCACCAACGGCATCCACTCGCAAAGCTGGGCCAGCGGAGCGACCGAACGCTTCTGGTGCAAATTCACCGACAGCCTCGACACCCTCACCGCATCGCGTGAAGCTGCCGAAGCCGTACTTGCAAACGTAAGCGACGAAGCGCTCTGGTGCCTCCGTTACCGCCTCAAACGCAATCTGATCGACTTTATCTACCGGTACCTGGCCAACCAGCTCTTCCACCAGCACACGCACTCGATGTATCCCGAATACGATTCATCCAGGCTGGCCAAAAACACGCTCTCTCCCGACGTGCTCACCATAGGGTTCGCCCGCAGGTTCGCCACCTACAAGCGCGCTCCGCTGGTGTTCAGGGATCTTGAACGCCTCAACCGGATCATCAACCATCCCACCATGCCGGTGCAGATCGTTTTTGCCGGCAAGGCGCATCCGCACGATGATGCAGGCAAGGATTACATCCGCCAGATTGTCGAACACTCCCGCAGACCCCAGTTTTCGGGAAAAGTGATCTTCCTTGAAAACTACAACCTCGGCGTAGCCAAACGGATGGTTTCGGGCGTGGACGTATGGCTGAACAATCCGGTGCGTCCGATGGAAGCAAGCGGCACATCCGGCGAAAAAACCGTACTGCACGGCGGCCTGAACTTCAGCGTGCTCGACGGCTGGTGGCCAGAAGCCTACAACGGAGAGAACGGATGGTCGATCGGCAACGGAGAGATGTTCGACGACTATCAGGAACAGGACCGTTTCGACGCCGAAAAGCTCTACGATGTGCTTGAAAACCAGATCATCCCGACCTATTACGAGCACGATGAAAACAACCTGCCGGTCAAATGGCTCAAGAAAATCCGTAACGCCATCGCGACCATCGCACCGGAATACAACACGCACCGCATGGTCAGGGACTATGCTGAAAAGTACTACCTGAACCGCGACTGAGAACCGGAACCATGGGTAACGACGCTGCCATGAACACCATCAGGCCCGCTGCAGCCGTATCGCTCGGCCGCGGGCTTGACCTCAAATCCCCGGTCATGCTCGCCTCGGGCACCGTATCCTACGGTGAGGAGCTGAGCAGGCTCTGCAATCTCGGAAAAATCGGAGGGATCGTCACCAAGGCGATCTCTCTTGAGCCCCGAACAGGCAATCCTCCGCAGCGCATTGCCGAAACGGCCTCCGGTATGGTCAACGCCATCGGGCTGGCAAACGTCGGAGTGGATCGGTTCATTTCCGAAAAAGCACCCTTTCTCAGAGGGCTCGACACGGCGACAGTCGTCAACATTGCCGGCCGTTCGATAGACGACTATCTGGAAGTGGTTTCCCGGCTCGATGGCGTGGAGGGTCTCGACGGCTATGAAATCAACCTGTCATGCCCCAACGTCAAGGGCGAATGCATGATCATGGGCGTAAGCCGCGACGCCACCTTTGAAATCGTCTCGGAACTCCGCAAGGCAACCCGGCGACACCTCATGATCAAGCTGACCCCGAACGTCACCTCCATCAGCTCCATCGCACTGGCTGCGGAGGAGGCCGGAGCAGACTCGGTATCGCTGATCAACACGCTTGTCGGCATGGCCGTGAACTACAGAACCCGAAAACCGCTCATTAAAAACGTCACCGGAGGACTCTCCGGCCCGGCCATAAAACCCGTGGCGCTCGCCAAGGTCTGGGAGGTCTACAATGCCGTGAAAATACCGGTGGTCGGCATGGGCGGTATCGGCAGTTTCGAAGACGCCATGGAATTCATGCTGGTGGGCGCAAGCGCCGTACAGATCGGCACCATGAACTTCGTCTACCCTGACATCAGCCAGCGCGTCGCCGAAGCCGTTGAAGCCCATTTCTCCGCACCCGGCGCCCCGGCATACCGGGATTATGTGGGAAGCCTGATTGTTTAAATGCCGTTGGCCGTGAGCAGTAAGCAGTGGGCAGTACGAGGGAAAAAACGGCAACAGGGAGTTATCAGTTAACGCGATTGGTCGTTTTTTGGTGGTAGCTGGGATTTCAGGGTTTGCTGAAGTTTATTGAGCATACAGAGAATGTGTTCAGCAGTCTGAATCCAGTTATTGCTGATTTCGCGGGAAATGAAATCAATATCCCTGCCGATATAGACCTGTGTTATGAATTCAGCGGTTGATCCCTTGGCTATGTCAAGAAATTTGATGCGTTCTCTTATGGATTCTTTTTCCATTCCTTCAGCAATGTTGCTTGGTATGGAGAGTCCCGAACGGCAGATCTGGTCACGAAACCCGAAATCCTTAGCGGGCGAGATGGTTTTATAGACTTCTGCACTCAACCGGCTACTTATTTTCCATACATCAAGCGTCTGGCATTTCATAAAACACCTTGCTATGAGCTGTTGACGATTTATTGCCTTATATGCACGTCCAGGCACTCACATCTTGCTACCCGCCGCTCACTACTCACGACAAACCACTCACCTCCCAAAGTCTTCACCTTTTCTGCCCCATATACCGGCGGGCATGCCGTCTGCCCGGCTTGGCCCCCATGAGCCGGTACTGGCGGACAACCCGGTTGCGGTTCAGGAACGCCGTGTTGGTGAGCTGGGCAATGATGCGCTTTTCGGTTTCGCTCCCTTCGACATCCGAAGGACCGGCATCGGAGAGCAGTTTGACGATAAGAGGAGCGCACTCGAACGCGATAAAAAGCAGCGTGATGAACTGAACCGCAGCTGCCGATGAGCGGCTCATGTCGCCACTGTCGTGCGTCAGTGCGCCAAGAGCCCAGTTCCTGTCGGCAAAACCGGCATGAACGGCTTTTCGCTCGAGCAGTTCGTCGGTAAGCATCATCTGGCGGTTGATCCCCTCGGCGGCTTTCTGCGTATTCATGTAAGTCTGGAGTTCGGCAAGCTGCGCGGCAAGAAACACCAGTCGCTGATGTTTGGCATCAACCACCAGCTCCTTGTTTTTCGCATAGGTGCCGTATCCGGGCACACCCGACGTCGTTGCCGTTTTCGAACCGAACACCTCCTCCTTGAGCTCCTCGCGAAGCCTGTTGACATCGCCGCTCAGGAGGTCGTACTCGGTCTGGTACTGTTTGATCTGCGACAGTTCCTGCGCATACTTTTCACTGAACGAAGCCTGAACCTTTCTGATCTGTTCCTTCTGATCGCCAAGATAACGCTCCTTGAGACGCTCATGGATCTCCTTGTCGAAAATCTTCAGCTCCAGCGGGCGGGCGATGACAATAGCTATCAGCACCGCAAAGACAAGCCGCGGCGAAGCCTGCCAGAACTGCCTGAGCCCTTTCGAGGTTTTACTGATGCTCGATACGATATAGCGGTCGAGATTGAAAATGGCGAGCCCCCAGAGCAGACCGAACAAAACCGACCAGAGAGGAGCGTAGGGATTGCCGGCAAAAACGAAGTAGAGCGCATAGCCGCCCGAAAGGCCGGCAAAAAGAGCCGTGAACACAATGGTCGCCCCGATACCGAGATATTTGCTGTGTTCGGTGGAGTACTTCTCGATAAAATGAACCGGAGTTCCGGAACATATCCAGAAAAATCGCTGCATCTGCGAAAAACTCATCCCCGGGGTTCCCCCTGCCCCCTCGGTAAGATTGAGGAAAAGTGGTTATTCCACAATCTAAGACTTTATCGCCGGGAGGACAAATTGGCAAGGCAGGGCGCCTGGGGAAGGCAAGAAAAGCACAATAGTGAACCACTCTCCTTGCTCCTTGCTCCCGGCTCCTTTATATTTATTGCCCAACAGAGCAGTTTCATCCTTTAAACCATTACAGCACCATGCGCATTGGAATCGGAATAGACGTTCACCCTTTCGCCGAAGGCCGCAAACTGGTCATCGGCGGCGTAGACATTCCCTCAACAAAAGGTCTTGACGGCCACAGCGATGCCGATGTGCTGCTCCATGCCGTCAGTGACGCCCTGCTCGGCGCCGCGGCGCTTGGCGACATCGGCCTGCATTTCCCGAACACCAGCCAGGAGTTCAAGGACATCGACAGCATGATCCTGCTCCGGCACGTAGGAAAGCTGCTGCAGAAAGAGGGATTCGAAGCCGTCAACATCGACGCCATGCTGCTGCTCGAAGCGCCTAAAATCGCCCCTTACATAGACGAAATGCGCCGCAATATCGCCCGCTGCCTCGGCATGGAGATCAATGCGGTATCGGTAAAGGCGACAACCAACGAAAAACTCGGGTACATCGGACGCGAAGAGGGTGCTGCGGCTCACGCCGTCTGCATTATCCGCCAGCACTGAAAGCCTCCCGGCCGGACACAGGGAAATCTAAACGCCGACCTGGCCTCTGAGGATGCTGACCGGAGGGTATCGGGTGGCCTTGCGGGCCGGTGTTATTGAGGAGAGCACGGCAATGAGAATGCCGAAGAAAATGACCATAAGATGAGCTTCGGGGGTTTCGAAAATGTTGATGCGGTCACTGCGCAGCACTCCTGCCGTACTCGCCTCGAAACGGATAAGCGAAATGAAGTGGCAGATCACATGTCCGGCCGGGCTGCCGATCAGAACGCCGAAAATACCCATGATCAGCCCTTCGAGCATGAAAATAAGGGTAATGCTCCCCCGCTGCACTCCCATTGAACGCAGTATGGCGATATCACGGACCTTCTGCAGCACCACGGTAGTCATCACCGAAGAGACGCCAAGCCCGGCCACGACAAATACGAAACCCACAAGCACCAGCGTGATGGCCGCATTGCGGTTGTAGAACTCGATGACGTTCCGGTTGGTTTCATCCCAGCTTTCGCTCCGGTAGCCGGTCAGACGCTGGACGGTTGCCGCAACCGCGCGGGCGCGGTTGACGTCCCGGGTTCTCAGGCCGATACCGGTTGCCGAATTTGCGGCTATCCCTTCCATTCTCTGGGCGAGAGAAAGGTTCACGTAAGCCTCGCGCTCATCCTTTGCATTAAACCCGCTGCTGAACGTGCCGACAATCGTTACCGGATACTGTTCGCTGTTTTTCGTCACCAGCACAATCCGGTCACGGTACCCCGCATTGAGCTTTTTGGCCAGAAGATTGCCGACAAGAATGCCGTTCGGCGTCCAGGCAAGCTCCTCGAGTGCATTTTTTTCCACAAGATTTTTCTTCAGTCCGGCTATATCGGCCTCCAGAATGGGAACCACCCCTCGCGCGGCACAGGCTGTAAAGCGGCTCTTGTTCCGGGCGATCACCCTTGTGATCACGAACGGAGAGATGCGCTCCACACCGGGAACACGGCTGATCCGCTCCACCACATCCGGATAGTTCTTGATCAGCTCCTTGGCCTCGGTGGTTACGTTCTTGTCGACCATGGAGACCGTTCCGGGAATAGTACCTATAAGGTTATCCGGCACGAGCGGATCGATCCTTTCGGCGCTCACCAGCACATGAGGAGCCGTATCGATCACCTTGGCCACAACATTCGAGGATGAACCGTTGGCAACCGAAATGGTGGTCACCAGCATGGCCGAACCGACGGCTACGCCAAGAGCCGTCAAGAGGGTCTGGCGCTTGCGTTCCCTGAGGTGAACCCAGGCAATTTTCAGGTGATCGAAAAAGGTCATGCCGCGGCGGTAATCATCGTAACATCAACAAATACGGCAAGGTAAAATGCCACTGCCGTGATGAAAAATCATACAAAACATCTATCTTGACTGCCATAGGCAGGAGATACTCCTCAAATGTATAAAAATTAGGCCGTTAAAATCTAACCCGAGCAATCAAGGAGAAAGGAACTGTGAAAAAAATAGGAATCCTAACCAGCGGCGGGGACTGTGGAGGGCTGAACGCCGTCCTGAAAGGCGCAGCCCTGATGGCAGAAGCCCGTGATCTTGAACTGTATGTCATTCCGAACGGCTATGCCGGTCTCTACAACCTTGTCGACAGCGAGAATATCGTCAGACTCGACAAACATCGCCTCGACCAGTTCGATGCAACCTTTGCAGGCTCCGAAGCCGGTCATTCAAGGGTCAAAATCAAGGCGATCCGCAACCCCGACAAATACAACCGCATCAAGGAAGGAATGAAAAAATTCAACCTTGACGGTCTTATCATAAGCGGCGGCGACGACTCCGGAAGCGTTATGGTCGACCTCAGCCAGCAGGGCGTACACTGCATCCATGCGCCGAAAACCATGGATCTCGACCTGCAGACCTACTCCGTAGGCGGAGACTCCACCATCAACCGCATCGCCCAGTTCGTCCACGACCTCAAAACCACCGGAAAGACCCACAACAGGGTACTGGTCACCGAGGTGTTCGGCCGTTACGCAGGCCACACCGCTTTCAGAAGCGGCATCGCGGCTGAAGCCGACTGTATTCTCATTCCGGAAATTCCGGTCAACTGGGAGGTCGTCTACGAACATCTCGCCAAACGGTTCACCCGCAGGATTCGTCAGAGCGACGTACACAGCGGCACCTACACCATCGTCGTAGCCGAAGGCATGAAAAACGCCGATGGAACCGAAATTGTCGATGAATCCGCAGGCATCGACGCTTTCGGCCATAAAAAACTCGCCGGTGCGGGCAAATACACCTGCCAGGAGATCCAGAAACGCATGAAAGCCGATCCGGCCATGCCCATCTTCATGAAAGAGACCGGCATGTTCGTCGAAGGCGTTTACGAAATCCCCGAAGTGCGTGAAATTCACCCGGGCCATCTCGTCCGTGCGGGCAACTCGTCGGCATACGACGTCAATTTCGGCTTCGAAGCCGGAGCGGCGGCGATCCTGCTTCTGCTCGACGGGAAAAGCGGCGTCACGGTATCGAAAGTCAAGGGACGCAAGGTCGAATACATCGAGTCGTCGAAAGCGATCACCCAGCGTCACGTCGATCTCGATCAGGTAGCCCTCTACGAATCCCTCGGCATCTGCTTCGGACGCACGTCGGGCAGCTACGAGCCGATCCTTCGGGAAGTGGAAGGCGTCTACGAAAGGATTTACTGAGGCAGTAGGCAGTAGGCAGTAGGCAGTAGGCAGTAGGCAGTAGGCAGTAGGCAGTAGGCAGTAGGCAG
>JAAXXP010000092.1 GCA_013334435.1 Chlorobiaceae bacterium
AAGAGCACGCTCCTTAAAATTCTTGCAGGGGTTGAAACTCCCGATACGGGCCGGGTGACGGTGACCAATAACCGGAAAATCGCCTATCTGCCGCAGGAGTCGCCCTATAACCCCGAGGATACGGTGCTCGAGGCCGTTCTGAAATCGGGCGACAACGTCATGCAGCTCATTCTCGATTACGAGCTCGCCTGCCGGGAACTTGAAGCCGGTCACAGCGACGATCCCGGGCTGCTTGAACGTTTCAGCCATCTGTCGCATGAACTCGACGCGTCAGGAGCCTGGGATCTCGAATCGAACGCTACGGTGGTGCTCGGCAAACTCGGACTGAACGACGTGACGGCCAGAATGGGCGAGCTTTCCGGAGGGCAGCGCAAACGGGCCGCCCTGGCTCATGCGCTTGTTACCCCTTCAGATGCCCTGATTCTCGACGAACCCACCAACCATCTCGATGCCGACAGCGTCGAGTGGCTTGAAAACTATATCCGCCGTTACCAGGGAGCGGTTCTGCTCATCACGCACGACCGGTATTTTCTCGACCGGGTCGCCAACCGCATGTTCGAACTCGATGGTCGCACGGCGCGGACCTTTTCGGGCGGTTACGCCAGCTACCTGCAGCAGAAGGACGAGCTGGAGCAGCAGGAGCAGCGGGAGGATCGCAAGCGGCAGGCGCTGATCCGCCAGGAACTCGACTGGATGAGAACCGGCTGCAAGGCCCGCACCACCAAGCAGAAAGCACGCATGCAGCGGGCTGAAGAGCTGGTCTACGCTCCCGGAAAGGAGCAGCAGAAGGCGCTCGAGATCGGTTTCGGCGCGGATCGGCTGGGCGGCATGATTATCGAGTTTCATCAGGTCTCCAAATCGTACGGCTCGAAAAATCTGCTGCACTCGTTCGACTATATGCTGCAGAAGGGTGACCGTATCGGTATTATCGGTCCCAACGGTTCGGGAAAGACGACGCTTTTCGACATGATCACCGGTCGGGTAGAGCCAGACAGCGGGCGCATCGATATCGGCAAGACCGTAAAGATCGGCTACTACGATCAGGAGAGCCGTGAACTCGACGACGACAAACGGGTGATCGAGTTCATCCAGGAGGAGGCCGAACAGATAAAGCTGAAGGACGGACAGGTTTTTTCGGCATCGAAAATGCTGGAGCGTTTTCTTTTCAGCCCCTCGACGCAGTACAGCTATATCAGAACCCTTTCAGGGGGCGAACGCCGCAGGCTCTACCTGCTTCGCCAGCTTATCGGCTCGCCAAACGTGCTGCTGCTCGACGAGCCCACCAACGACCTCGACATTCCGACCCTCCGGGTGCTCGAGGATTATCTCGACAACTATCAGGGGTGTCTTCTCGTGGTGAGCCACGACCGCTACTTCCTCGACCGCACGGTCGAGCATGTGTTCGTTTTTGAAGAGAATGGACGGATCAGACGCTACCCCGGCAATTACAGCGTCTATCTTGAAATGAAGTCGAAGTACCAGGAAAAACCTGTGCCGAAAACGGACGCGAAAGAGCCGAAGAAAGACGCTCCGGCTGTCGCTGTCTCGTCGAAACAGCGCAAACTCAACAGCAGGGAGAAGCGTGAGCTCGAACAGCTCGAAGAGTGGATCGCGAAAGCCGAGGCCCGCCAGTCCGCTATCGGTGATGAACTGAACGCCGCATCCGGCGACTTCGCGCTGGTGCAGAAACTGACCGAAGAACTGCGCACCATCCAGCAGGAGATGGACGGCAAGATGCGCCGCTGGACGGAGCTTGCCGAGTTTCTTTAGGGGGAAGGAGGACGTGTGGGCAGAAGTGCCGGTTGAAGGCAATGGGGGAGATTCCGGATTCCGGATCCGGGTGAACAGCAGGTAATGATCGCCAATATGTTGGGAACTGAAATACGCGGAAGGCTCGAAGAGCTTGCCGATCACAAAACGGCGGAAATTCTCCGGTGGTTTTTCAAGACCGGACCCGGCGAGTATGGAGAAGGGGACATGTTTCGCGGAATCCGTGTGCCCGTGCTTCGCAAGCTGTGCCGCGAGTTTTCCCATGCGAGTGTCGACGATGCCGTCGGACTGCTGGCATCCGGGTGGCATGAAGACCGGCTGCTGGGTCTCCTGATGCTCGTCGAGCGGTACAAACAGCCGGATGAAGCACAGAGAACCCTGATTTTCAATCACTACTGTTCCCGTACCGACAGGATCAACAACTGGGATCTCGTCGATCTTTCCTGTCCGAGGATCGTCGGTTGCCACCTGCAGGAGCGCGACCGCTTGCCGCTGTACCGCTTCGCACTTTCGGAGAGCCTCTGGGAGCGCCGCATCGCTATCGTCTCGACGTTTCATTTCATCAGGGCCGGTGACTTCGGCGATACGCTTGCCATAGCCGAAAAGCTGATGGGCGACGCAGAGGATCTGATACACAAGGCAACAGGCTGGATGCTCCGCGAAGTCGGCAAACGGGACGTCGACGTGCTGGAAGGGTTCCTTTCGGAATATTACAGAGGCATGCCGAGAACGATGCTTCGCTATGCTATCGAAAAACTGCCGGAGCCTCGCCGCCAGGACTGGCTCAAGGGTCGGATCTGAGCCGCTGGCCGCTCCAGCGGAGCTGAAGTCTTCCGTTCCCTCCGGCTACTCTGCCGTCTCAATGCTGAAATTCCGGATGTCCGGTCTGCCACAGGCCGAAACTCAGGACGTCTGCCAGCGCTTCGAAGTTTTTCGTTTTCGAGTTTCCCATCCCATGACCGGCTTCGAAATCGGTGAACAGGAGCACCGGTTTGCCTGAAGCGGTTGCATTCTGGAGACGTGCTGCGAATTTTGCCGGCTGCCAGGCGATGACCCTCGGATCGTTTATTCCTGCCGTAACAAGCGCTGCCGGGTAGTTCACTCCCTGACGCAGGTTGAGATAGGGGTCCATGGCAATCAGCGCCCTGCACTCTGCGGGAATTTTCATGGTGCCGAACTCCGGGACGTTGACCGGCCCGTTGGCGGTGGTCTCACCCCGCAGCGGATTCATGGCTCCCACCTGCGGAATGGCGGCGGCGAAGAGATCGGGGCGTTCGGTCATTGCCCGGCCGACCATGATGCCGCCCGCGCTTGCGCCATTGATGACGATATTGCCGGGCGAGGAGTAGGCGTTTTTAACCAGATATTCCGCCATGCTGATGGCATCTTTCCATGTGTTGGCCTTGGTGGTTTTCATGCCTGCCGTGTGCCACCGGTATCCGAGTTCTCCTCCTCCCCGTACGTGCGGCACCGCCAGAATGCCCCCTTTCCATGTCCACAGCAGCATCGACGGACTGAAAAACGGGGTTATGGAGTTGCCGTAAGCCCCGTAGCCGTAAAGCAGGACGGGATTCGACCCGTTCCGCTGGACTCCTTTTCGGTAGATGAGCGAGAGCGGCACCTCGACGCCGTCGTGCGACGGCACCATCAGCTCCTCGACGGCAAGATCGTCGTATTCCGGATAGGCTGCCGGAGAGGAGAGGGTTTCGTTGACGAATGAACCGCTTTCGGCGTCGAAGCGGAACCGGCGGTAGTCGCGGTTCCATCCGGCAAGCACCGCCCAGACCTCCGGGTATCTGAACCCTTTCGAGGAGAGTGTTATGGTGCCTGCGCCGAAGGGGAGCGTGAGTTTTTCGGAAAGAACGCTTCCGTACTTCTGGTGGTAGAGCTCCTCCTGTACCCCGTTCCGTGAAAGGGTGTAGAAAATGCCGCTTCTGGAGAGGACGAATCCGGTCAGCATGGCCCCGCGGAATTCGGGTACGACGACTTCAGCACCTTTCAGGTCGGGTTTCTGCAGGGAGGTTTTCAGCAGTCTGAATCCCGGCGCGTTTTTCGGGGTGTAGAGGTAAAGATCTTTTTCCGTTACGGCGAAATCGTGGATTTCATCTTCAGGCCTGAAAAGTCTTTTCCAGGCGATTTTTTCCTTTTCCAGTTCGGAGACCGGCGCGTAATAGACCGTCAGACGCCGGTCGACATTGGACACGAAAGCGAAAAGCGAGCCGCTCTCCTTGTCGTAGGACACCTCGGGAATGTCGTCAGGATTGATGGCAAGCTCGGCGTTCAGGGTGCTTGAAAAGATTTCCCTGTCCGCAGCCGGATCGGTTCCTGCCTTGTGCAGCCAGGTTTTGCTGGCGTACTGGGGACTGTTTTCCTTTTTTGAGGGAGCTTCGAGGCGATTGTACAGAAACGCACTGCCGTCGGGCGTCCATGAGGGCGAAGCGAAACGGCAGCGGCTTATGGTTTCAGGGTAGAGCCGAACGGTTCCGGTTTCCATGATCAGGAGACTGGCGTTTTCCGAGCCATTGGGGTAAACGGTGAACGCCACCTTCGAGCCGTCGTCGGAGGGCGCTATCGTACCGATGACATAGCTGCCTTTTCTGTCGCCCGAGTAAACCCCGGGATCGAACAGCAGGGTTTCCTTTCCGTTGTATCCGTCCCGGCAGCAGAGTTTTCCGGTTTCATCGCCGGGCGTCTGTTTCAGGTAGAAGTACCGGTCGTTGTCGGTAATGGCGAGATTGTAGATTTTCGCGGATTTTCGTCCGTCGAACTCCTGCATCTTTTTCAGCAGCTCCTTTCGGCCCGGAATGCCGTCCAGGACTTTTCGCGCGAATGCCGACTGCTCTTTCATCCATTTGAGGACTTCAGGAGCCCTGGGCTTTTCCATATAGCGGTAAGGATCGGCCAGGGTGGTATCGCAGAGGGTTTCCTGAAAGGATGTTGCCAGTGCCGGTGACGGAGGGTTCGAAAGAGACCCCGAACGGTCAAGGGCGGAGGCAGTCCCCGGCAAAACAAACAGAATCGAGAGCGAGATCAGGTTTTTGCAAAAAGTCATAACGGTCCAGATGAAATAAAATGTGTTGTCGGGAGCATAGTGTCCCCTGCAGTACGGGAGTGCTTGAGGACGCCGGTTTTTGCGGCCCTGCAAGCCTGAATATACGATCTCCGGTATCGAAAACAGCGTTTTTGACCAATTCACGGGGGGGTTCCCCGGAAAGTGGCGAACAAGAGAACGGCGGGATGCCGGACCGGCAGACCCGGTGCGACATCCCGCCGTAATGGCGGGTATTCATCATTCCCTATCTTCTGTCGTCTCCGCCCCGGTTGCCGTTGTCATTCCGGTCATTCCGCTTCTCCTCGAACCGCTGGTCGTCACGGTTCTCCATCCTTTTGTCCTCCGGAGACCGGATCTCCTTTTTTACCCAGCGGTTCCCGTGCTTTTTGCGGTACTCGGTGTCGCGGTGCTTTCTGATCTCGGCCCAGCGGTATTTTCTGAGTTGGCCGGGCAGCCGGTTTTCGCGTACCACTGCCCACTGACCCCGGTGTGATGATGACCGGTACCAGTAGCCCTGCCTGTAGACGTAGTAGTAGTTTCCGTAACGGATAATGTCATAGGCGTTGCCGGTCGATACCGAAAAACCGAGTTTCGGCACGTAGATGAACTCCGGCCAGGAGTTGATGACAAATGCCGGCCGGTCGGCGGTCCTTACCTGTACGATGACATCCGCCTCCGCGTTAGCCTGAGGCACTGCGCCAAGCAGCATGCCTGCAATTCCCGCCGTTATCCAGATCTGTTTTTTCATGGTGATACTTCTTTTGTTACACATTGAGCGTTTTAGATACATGAGCCGCGTGATTGTGATCGCTTGCTCCGTTCATTTTCTGTAGCCATCCCGCCATTCGTCGTAGCTGTTGCCGTCCCGGTTCCGGTCGTTCCTGTCGGGCCCGTTGTCGTCACGGCTGCGTTTGTCGCTGCGACTATCCTGTTTCTCCTCTTTTTTGTTGCGGCCATTGCCGGCTTTGTCGTCGGAGCGCCGTTTTTCGATAACCTGGACGTAATTGGCTGGACGACGCTCACCTTCGCTTCTCCGGTCGTCGTCGAAGCGGCGTTCATCGCGATTGTCCCTCCGGTCATCGATGCGGGGTCCCTGGTTGAACTGGCGGCTTCTCTCGTGTTTGCGGTATTCGACATCGCGATACCGCCGGATATCCACCCAGTTGTGTCTGCGGATTTTTCCGGGTATCCTGTCGTGCTGCACGATCATCCAGGGACCGCGTTTATGGGATGAGCGGTACCAGGAGTTGTTGCGGTAGACGTAGTAGTAGTTGTCGTACATCACGATATCCCAGGGGCTTCCCACAGCGACGGAGAATCCGAGGGCCGGAATGTAGATGAAATCATACCGTTCCGCGCTCTCTCGCCACCCGCTATCGCGATGACGCCGGTATTCGTTGTCGCGGAACCGGCGGATATCCACCCAGCTGTGTCTGCGGACCCTGTCGGGCAGCCGGTCGCGCTCGACGATAACCCAGGGGCCACGCTGATGGGAAGCCCGGTACCAGTAGTTGTCGCGATAGACGTAGTAGTAGTTGTCGTACCTTACGATATCCCACTGATTTCCCTCGGCTACCGAAAATCCGAGATCCGGTACATAGATGAATTCAGGCCAGACATCGATGGCTATCGGGGGCCGGCTGTTGACTCCGATATTGACGTTGATATCGGCACGGGCGTCGGATGGGGTATTGCCGAGCAGCATTCCTGCGATTCCGGCGGCCACCCATATCTGTTTTTTCATTCGTTTGCTCCTGATTTGCTTTTATCAGTTGTTCAGACTCCGTTCTGCATCGTTTCTACCAGTTCAGACGTCCAATTCCTCCGGATTCCTGCGGAAAAAAATTCGGGAGCGGGGAGGCAGTAAAAGATTGTGGGCGGT
>JAAXXP010000013.1:0-26621 GCA_013334435.1 Chlorobiaceae bacterium
GAGCACCTTCAGGGTCTGGCCCGTCGACGCATCGAGAATTTTCACCTTCGCATCGCGTCCGCAGAAGGCGATGAGGCTGTCGTCGGGACTGAACGCAACGGCATGCGAGAGCGTGTCGCCGGTCTGGTAGTTGGCGATGTTTTTTCCGGATTCGACATCCCAGATTTTAATGACCGGCTCTTCACCGCAGCTTGCGATCTTTTTGCCGTCGTGGCTCCATGCGAGACATTCGATATATGATTTATGTCCGAGAAGCTGCCCGGTTTCCTTTCCGGTTTCCACATCCCAGAGGCGGATGGTGGTATCCCTCGAGCAGCTGGCAAGCACCCTGCTGTCGGGGCTGAAAGCGACCATGCGCACGGCCGTGTCGTGCCCTTTGCATACATGGACACACGCTCCGCTCTCGGGGTCCCATATTCTCACGGTGCTGTCGGTGCTGCCGCTGGCCAGCCTTCTGCCGTCACGGCTGTAATCGACACACTCCACCCATGTTTCGTGACCTTTCATGGTATGCAGGGGCCTGCCGCTGGACACATCCCAGAGCATAACCAGTTCATCGAACCCGCCACTGACCAGCCGGCTGCCGTCGGCGCTGAATTTCACACCGAGCACCCTGTCCTGGTGACCTTCCATGGTCTTGATGAGATTGACGTCCTCCTGCACTTTCGGACGTTTCAGCTCGACCTCTTTTTTACCGAATACTTTAGATAAGAACCCCATGATTGTTAAATCCTGTTTGAAATATGAGATGCGTATAGTGACTCAATTTAAGAAAAATTTATAACCTTCCCCGAAGATCGGGCAAAGGGAGAAAAATCACTGCTCACCGCTCACAAATTTATAATACCTCCCTTTCCATTGCGAACCTTTTCCGAACCGCGTAACCGCGAAGGAGTTCAATGCGATAGCGATCAGAACCAGCTGGGAGAGCGCGTGCAGAAACGCGAAGCCCGCCGGCTGGCGGAACCTCACGGCAATGAGTACCCTGCAGGAGAGTGCAATGGCAGCCTGAAGGAGAGGAAGCAGAAAGAGAGCGGGGCCGAAGTCGCCCTGCTGCAGGGCTGCCGCAAGGAAACCGAAAGGAAGCACGTGAAAAGCCAGGGTCAGGACGACGAGGCCGAACAGCAGCGGAGAACGGTAGCCGAGTCCGGCAAAAAGATTTTTCGAAAAACCCCGGATGATTTCACCGGCCGAGCGGTACATCCTGCAGCTCAGAACATCGACGCCGTTGAAAACGGCGACACGTCCCCCGTTTTTTTTCACCGCCCTGCAGAGCCAGACATCCTCCACGATAGCTGCTTTCACTGCCCGGTGCCCGCCGATGCTCCGGTAGGTCTCCCGCCGGAAAAGCATGAACTGGCCTATGGCCGAACAGAAGACGCTTCTGGGCGATGTCCGAACCAGCCGAAGCGGGAGATAGCACATGAGAATGAAGTAGACCAGCGGAATGACCAGTTTTTCGAGGAACCCGACCATCTCCTGATAGGGGGTGAGGCTGAGCATGCCGGCTCCTGACGCATCAAGGGCGGCAACCGAACGGCTGAGCGATTCCGGTTTGTGCCGGGTATCGGCGTCGGTGAAAAGCAGAAGTTCGCCGGAAGCCAGATCGCCGAGCTGGCGGCAGGCCCATGCCTTGCCGTGCCACCCGTCGGGAAGCGGATCGCCCTGCACGATGCGGAGCCGGCCGCCTGAGGAAGCCGCAAGGCGACGGAGAATCTCCGGGGTTGCGTCTTCGGATCCGTCGTCGAGCACCACTACTTCATAGCGGGGATAGTCCTGGGAGAGCAGCGACAGCACACAGGCTTCTACGGAATGTTCCTCGTTTCTGGCCGGAACCAGAACGGAAACGAAGGGCCGTTCTCCGGAAGCGGACGGAGATTCGGGCAGGTACTGCAGTTCGACGAGGTTGAAAAGCAGAATACCGGCAAAAACCAGCAGCGAAAGCAAAACGATAACCTGATAGGAAAGAAGCAGCATGATGGTTCATAAACAAAAGGCTGTCCAGGGACAGCCTTGTTTTCGTAACAGTGTGAACCGTTCTCAGTCGATCAGCTTGTTGATGTCGTACTCGAAAATGCCTTCGGCTCCGGCCCGTTTCAGCTCGGGAATGAGCTTGCGGACGATTTTTTCGGTAACGATCACTTCGAGCGCTACCCAGCCCTCATCGGTAAGGTGCGAAACGGTCGGCTGGCGAAGCGCGGGAATAATGGAAAGAAGTGCATCGAGCGCGGCCTTCGGAGCGTTCATCTTCAGCCCGACTTTTCCCTGGGCATTGATGGCGCCCTGCAGCAGAAGAGCCATGCTCTCGATCTTCTCCCGTTTCCAGGGGTCGTTCCAGGAAGCCTTGTTTGCAATGAGCTTGGTGTTCGATTCGAGAATGGTATCGACAATCCTGAGCTTGTTGGCCCTGAGCGAGGAACCGGTTTCGGTTACCTCGACGATGGCGTCGGCAAGATCGGGAGGCTTCACTTCGGTAGCGCCCCAGCTGAACTCCACCGATGCGCTGACTCCGTGCTTTGCCAGATATTTTTTCGTGATGTTGACGACTTCCGTCGCGATATGCTTTCCTTCGAGATCCTTTACCGACTGGATCGATGAGCTCTCGGGAACGGCAAGCACCCAGCGGACAGGGCGCATCGATGCCTTGGAGTAAACCAGATCGGCAACCTCCACCACTTCGGCATCGGTCTCGATGATCCAGTCCTTGCCGGTCAGACCTACATCGAAGGCTCCGAGTTCGACATAGTGCGCCATTTCCTGGGCGCGAATCAGAATCGCTTCAAGCTCGTCGTCATCTATGGATGGGAAATAAGAGCGGCTCTGAACGGAAAAATGAAAGCCTGCATGTGCAAAAAGATCAAGGGTCGAATCCTGCAGACTGCCTTTCGGCAAACCAAGCTTCAGTACGGGATTACTCATGTCGGAAGTAAGCTGTTGTAATTGACGTTAAAGTTCCTTCAGGTGAAACGAGTCGTGCATGAACACTCCGTATGGGTAGCGTCCGTCTATCCAGGTGCCGAGATTGATATACCGGCTTGCGCCGTTTCCGAGAGGATAGATCCCTTGCGAGTGATTATGTCCGCAGACAAAATAATCAAATTCCTGATCTGCGGCTATGGATTCGGCAAAATTTAACAACCGGTTCGATTCCTTCGGAATGTCGGCCGGTTTGTGGTGGCGGCTGAGGTACGACATCCGCTTCATGAGGGCGATCGCCAGATCGGCATGAAAGGCGGTGAGCAGGCCGAGATTGAAACGGTTTCTCACGAAACGGGCGAAAAGCTTGTACCCGTGGTCACCCTCGCCCAGACCGTCGCCGTGGGCGAAAAGAAATCTGCGGCCGGCGTAGTCGAAACGGTTGAGCCCATAGAGGGTTTTCAGGCCAAGCTCGGTTTCGAAGAAGGCGCCGAGATGGAAATCGTGATTGCCCGCCACATAGGTAACCTCGATGCCGTTCTGCACCAGGTCGCCGACGAGACAGATAAGCCGGCTGAACCCTTTGGGAATGACATGGCGAAACTCCATCCAGTAATCGAAAATGTCGCCGAGCATATAGAGCGAACGGCCTTCCGCCTTGACAAGGGCGAAAAGCCGTTCAAGTTTTTCATATTTCAGCATCTCCTGTTCACGGTCCTGAAGACCGAAGTGCAGATCGCTGATAAAGTAGATGCCCTCTCTGTCGCTGTCCTGAGGCGTCATGAATCAGAGAAACTGTGCGGCAAGAACGACCGCCGCCGGAATGGTGAGGTTATCGACCTCTTTGGGACTCATTCCCTCCACCACGGTTGCGATGAGGGCGATAAGCAGAATCTTCGGGGCGTCGAAAGCTTCGGGAACGATCAGCCAGACGAAAAACAGGCCGGCTGCCGCGCTTCCCAGCAGAAACGCCAGACTCCCCTCGACGCTCTTGTCGCTGAGAATCCGGTATTTCATTTTTCCCATGCGGGTGCCGATTATGGGCGCCAGACCGTCGCCCCAGCCAAGCACCGCCATGGCGAGCACCCCTTCGAAGGTCTTGTAGTAGAGGGTTCCGCACAGCATGGCGATAATGACGAAGTAGAGCGTGCCTTTGAGCAGTTCACGCTTATCGCCGGTGCGGGTCATGGTTTTTACGGCCTGATCGTCATCGGCGGCGAAAAGGCCTTTCTGGATGAGCAGAACGGTCCAGACCGCAAAGACCGTGATGTTCAGGTACTGCGACCAGTCGCCGTCAATAAAGAGAGGAAGAAAGACGATCGCCGAACCCGCACAGATATGGGTTATTTTCCGGCTGATATCCCGCGGCAGCCCGTGGTTGGTTACCAGATAGTCCATGAGCGGGGGAACGCTGAACACATAGACGAAGGTAAAAAGCGTAACGATTGCATTATGCCAGACAGGGGGAAGCGAAAAGAAGGCAGCCTGAAGCATGACCATGGCGCATGAATGATTAAAGGTTATGGTAACGGCAACAACCCTTCGGCTTTCGGAGAAAGAAAATTTTTTTCAGGCGGACGGAACCCTACATGTATTTCGCGCCGATCATGCCTGCGACAATCAGGTTGTTCAGGAGAAAAAGAAAATTGTTGGCGACCTGATAGCGGAGAAAGGCGTTGTGCTCCTGCACTTCGCTTTTGCCAATGGCGTTGCCGAATCCGTCCTCGACCGTGCCTTTCATGAACGATATGCTGCTTTTCGGATCGCGCAGAAGCTGAATCTGGATCGCGATGTTCAGGACAAGGCCGATCAGCACCAGCACGACCGCCACCGTGAACCCCCAGCTCCAGGCGAGCCATGCAAGCACGGCAAAGACCAGGTCGATAATGGTGAACGATACCAGAAAGGTGTTCCGGGAACCGATCATGACCGCCAGCGATTTCAGGCCACCCTCCTTGTCGCCCTCGACGGACTTGAAATCGTTGAGAATGATCAGGGCCATCGCCATGAAGAAGTTCAGGCCTGCAAGCCAGATCACTTCAGGCCGGATTTCGCTGAACAGGGCGTTTGCCGACAGAAACGTGACAAAGCTGTACGAGAATCCCACCGCCGGTGCGGAGGTGATGATGTTTTTCTTGAGTTTGAGCGGCGGAGCCGAATAGATGTAGGCAACAAGCAGTGCGGTCAGGATCGAGACGATGATGACCATCCCCCGCACACCTCCGATATGAATGCCGAGAAAGACGCCGAGGCCGATGGCCAGCAGGAGCACGAAAATGCTGTTCCAGAGAGCCTCGTTCACACTCAGGCGACCGGAAGGAATCGGACGTGTCGGCTCGTTGACCCGGTCGAGTTCGAGATCGTAATAGTCGTTGACGGACTGGCTGAAACCGGTGCCGAGCGGACCGTAGAGGAGAAAGATGGATGCAAGCAGCAGATAGTCGTGGAGAGTCGGCTGCATGGCTCCCGAAGCCATGACTCCACCGGCAAGACAGGGAAAAACACTGATCCAGGTTACCGGATCGAGCAGTTCAAGATGGGCTCTGAGTTTATCGGTAAATCCAAGTCGTTGTACGGCAACTGACATGCTGTTTCTGCGTTAAATGATACCTGCATTAAAATTCAAATTTACGAATCGCTGTAAAGATATAAAAACTCCTGAATGCAGATAAGGTTTTTCGCGCGTTTATAGGATAGTCAGACGGTTTTCCCGGTGAGAGTGGCCGATGTCGAGCCGGTTATGAGCACCCTGAGGGTATCTCCGGGCCGGAAGGCGCCCCGGTCGAAAACCACAACCCGGTTGGTCGAGGTACGGCCCATGAGTTGAGCGGCGGAACGGCGGCTTTCGGATTCGGCAAGAACCTCTGCAACCGTGCCGACCGCCTCCCGGAGCAGCTCTCCTGAAATGGCGTTCTGGAGATCGATGATCTCCTGCAGGCGCCTTTTCTTGTCCTCTTCGGGAACATCGTCCGCCATGGTTCGGGCGGCCAGGGTTCCCGGCCTCGGGGAGTAGTGAAACATGAAGGCCGAATCGAAACGCACCTCGCGCATCAGCTCGAGCGTCTGGCGGTGATCGCTTTCGCTTTCGCCGCAGAAACCCGCAATAAGATCGGTGGAGATCGCTATGCCGGGGATGCTTTGGCGGATGAGCCTGATTTTTTCGAGGTACGACTGGATACCGTGGCCCCGGTTCATCCGCTCGAGCATGCGGGATGAACCCGACTGCACCGGAAGGTGCAGATGACTGCAGATATTTGGCTGTGAGGCCATCGCTTCGACAAGCGACGCCGACATGTCCTTCGGATGGGATGTGGTAAAGCGAATGCGCACTCCGGGCACTTCACCGGCGACCGCTTCGAGCAGCTGCGGAAAATCCGCGCCGGACTGAGGGTCGCGGTATGAATTGACGTTCTGGCCGAGCAGCGTTATCTCCCGACACCCACCGGCGCCAAGCGAGCGGACTTCGCGAAGCACCGAATCGAACGGATGGCTGCGCTCGCGACCCCTGGTAAAGGGCACGACGCAGAATGCGCACATGTTGTTGCAGCCGCGCATGACCGGCACGAAGGCCGTCAGCGGCTCCGCCCCGGACTGCACAATACCCTCGTAGGTCTCGGCGGGATCGAAATCGAGCCGCGATACCCTGCAGCCTCCGGAGGCTTCGGCAACCAGTGATGCGATGGCCCGGTAGTTGTCGGGGCCGACAAGAAAATCAAGTACCGGGAAATCGGCGAAAAGCGATTCACGCCGATACTGCGCTATGCAGCCGGCAAGACCGACTGTCAGCTCCGGATGCTTCCGCTTGAACCCCTTCACATGCTGGAGATAGTGCCCGATGCGCTCGACGGCATTCTCCCTGACAGCGCAGGTGTTGAGGAGGATGATGCCCGCCTCCTCTTCGGAAACGGCAGGCTCATATCCCCCTTTCTGCAGCAGCGTCGCGATGATGCCGCTGTCCGCCTGGTTCATCTGGCACCCGAAGGTGTGAATATGAAATTTTCGGCTGTCTCTCTTCAACACGGTAATCCTTTTGCACTCAATCCGACTTTTCGGCCATGGCCGGCTGCAGTCGAATTGAGGCGGAAACGGAAAGCTGCGGTATTCAGGCTCCGAAATGGATATGCTTGAACTTCTCGAGCAGCGCTTCGGCTTCCGGCTTGCACTGTCCGCAGACCGTTCCGAGCTTGGTGCGCTCCTGCAGTTCGAAATAGGTGCGCGCGCCCTCGAGCACGGCATCCTCGATATCATGATCGGTGATGCTCATGCACTGGCAGATGGTCTTCACCTGCTCCTGCTTCACCTTGTCTCCCATGCCGTTGCGCGTGTAGTAGTCGTTGATGGCCGCCCTGAGGGCCTTGTCGCCAAGCACCGAACAGTGAATCTTGTTTTCCGGCAGCCCTCCGAGCTCTTTGGCGACCTCCTTGGGCGAGATGTGAAATGCCTGGTCGAGGGTCATGCCCTTGACCATTTCGGAAAGAATCGAGGTGCTGGCGATGGCGCTGGCGCAGCCGTAGGTCTTCCACTGGCAGTCGGTAATGACCTCGCTCTCTTTGTCGACCCTGATGACCACCATCATCTGGTCGCCGCACTGGAGATTGCCCTCCATGCCCACGCCGTCGAATTCATCGGTATTTTCGCCCTGCATGATATTTTTAGGGCTCATGAAGTGTTCCTTCAGCTTTTCGGTATATGCCCACTCACCTGCTTGCAGCATGTGTTCCTCCTTTAATGTATGCCGTTGACATGTCTCTTATTCGTTTAATGGTTCTCGGCAGGACGTCGAGCATGTATTCGACCTCCTGCATGGTGCTTTCGCGCCCGAGGCTGATCCGGATGGAGCCGTGCGCACGCTCGGCGTCGACGCCGGTAGCGAGCAGCACATGCGACGGATCGAGCGAACCCGATGCGCAGGCCGAGCCTGTCGATACGGCAATGCCTTCGAGATCGAGATAGAGCAGAATCGACTCTCCTTCGGCGCCGGGAAACGAAACGTTCAGGGTGCCGCAGAGCGAGTCGGTCGGGTGCCCGTTGAAAGAGATGTCGTCTATGCGCTCTTCGATGCCTTTGCGCAGCGCGGCTTTCAGCGCACCGAGACGCTCCGCTTCACCCGCCATTTCAAGCTGGCGCATTTCCACGGCTTTTCCGAGACCGAGAATCCCGAGCGTATTTTCCGTACCGGCTCTCCTGCCCCGCTCCTGATGGCCGCCGCGGATAAAGGGGCAATAGGGCGTGCCTTTTCTCACGTAGAGGGCGCCCACCCCTTTCGGACCGTAGATTTTATGGCCCGAGATGGTGAGAAAATCCAGACCGAGCGCGTTCACGTCTACAGGCACCTTGCCGACAGCCTGAACGGCGTCGGTATGCATGAGGGCTCCGCAGCTGCGGGCCATTTTCGCTATGGTTTCGATATCCTGGAAGGTACCGATCTCGTTGTTGGCCATCATGACCGACACCAGACCGACATCGTCTCCCAGCATGCTCTCGAGCTGATCGAGATCGATTTTCCCGTAACGGTCGACATCGAGATACTTGACCCTGGCCCCCCGGTGTGCGAGACACTCCGATGTTTCAAGCACGCAGGGGTGCTCGATTTTCGTGGTGATGATGGTGCTGCGCATCTTCGTGCCGGGAATACACTGGTTCGTTGCGCAGATGAAAAGGGAGAGCACCGTATTGTTGGCCTCGGAACCGCTGCCGACGAAAACGATTTCATCCTCTCCTGCGCCGATGAAACCGGCAACTCTCTTGCGGGCATCCTCTACGTTGGCCCGCGCCTCTCGGCCCCAGGCATGCATGCTCGAGGGATTGCCGAACATCTCCATCGCTTCAGCCATCTCCTTCTTCACTTCCGGGTGCAGCGGAGTGGTTGCGTTATGATCAAAATAAACCTTCATGGCGGCCTTGGTACTTCAACGTTCCTTGTTAATTAAAATTCCTTACGGCAGTTCTTCGAAAAGCCAGGTTGAAAGATAGCGTTCCCCACTGTCAGGAAGAAGCACGACAAGCGTTTTTCCTGCCATTTCTTCCCTTCGGGCCACCTCAAGAGCGGCATGCAGCGCCGCACCGGAGGAAATACCAGAGAGAATGCCCTCCTGGCGGGCCAGTTTTCTGGCCATCTCTCCCGCGTCCTGATTGCTTACGGTTACAATTTCGTCGATGACATCCCGGTTCAGTATGGCCGGCACGAAGCCCGCCCCGATTCCCTGAATTTTGTGCGGACCCGGCTGACCTCCGGAAAGCACGGGAGAGTCCGCCGGCTCGACGGCGATGATCCTCACTCCGGGTTTATGTTTTTTCAGGGACTCGCCGACGCCGGTTATCGTACCACCCGTACCCACTCCGGCAACGAAAACATCGACCATGCCGTCTGTGTCCTCCCATATTTCAACCGCGGTGCCTGACCGGTGAGCCGCCGGATTGGAAGCGTTCCGGAACTGCTGCAGAATAAGGCTTCCGGGAATCGAAGCCGAAAGACGCTCCGCTTCCGAAATGGCCAGCTTCATGCCTCCCGTGCCGTCGGTCAGCACCAGTTCCGCGCCGAGGATCTGCATCAGCCTGCGCCGTTCGATGCTCATGGTGTCGGGCATGACCAGCATGAGACGGTATCCCTTGGCCGCACAGGCAAAGGCAAGCCCGATGCCGGTATTGCCGCTGGTGGGCTCGATAAGCGTCGTGCCGGGGCCGATTCTGCCGGATTTCTCGGCATCTTCGAGCATGGCCACCGCAATCCGGTCCTTGACGCTCGACAGCGGATTGAACGATTCGATCTTCAGGAGCACATCGGCCCGGCATCCCTCGGCAAGCCTCTGGAGCCTTACCAGAGGGGTCCTGCCCACGGTCTGCAGGATGCTGTCGTATATTTTCATGATGGAATGATTTGTTTTATAACCGTTTCAGCATAACCCGTATACAGGAATCGACGCCCCGTGTATGGCGCGCGAAGCATCCGAAGCAAGGAACATGATCACATCGGCAAGCGCTCCGGGCGCCACCCACTTCGTGAAATCCGCGTCGGGCATATCCCGACGGTTCAGCGGCGTATCGATGATGCTCGGCAGGACACAGTTCACGTTGATGCCGTAATGCTTGTTCTCTTCCGACAGACTTTCACTCATGCGGATAACCGCCGCTTTCGATGCCGTATAAGCCGCCATCCTGGCTTTGCCTGAAAGCGCCGTTCTGGCGCCCACCGTTACGATACGTCCCGCTCTCCTCTGACGCATATGCGGCACCACGGCATGAACGAGATTGAACAGCGTTGCCGTATTGAGCTTCATCATGATCTCCCACTCCCCGAAGGAGGTTTCGTGCAGCGGGGCTCCCATGGAAAACCCTCCGGTAAGCGCGGCCACTGCGTCGATGCGGCCAAATCTGTCAAGCACCTTGCCAACCATATCCCCGGAGGAATCAGCCTGCGTCAGATCGCATCCGAGCACCATTACCCTTGAAGAGTCCGCAAAAGCAGACAACAGCGGCTCAGGATGCAGATCGGAAAGGGCGAGATGCGCACCGGCTTCATAAAAAGCCGAAGCGACCGCTTTTCCAAGATTTCCGGCGGCTCCGCTTACAAGAACCACCCTGTTTTCAAATTCCCGCATTCCGGTTACTATGACTGCCTTTGCTTATCCCGTTTTCATATATAATGCAATAACGAATGATCAAACAAATCTATTAATTCCCTTTAAAAAGGACTTTTTTTATCCTATTTATAGATACCACAAGAAGCTATCAGGGATGTTTTCATGAAGAGAGGCTGGCGATAGGGGCAAACCAGCCGCAGAGCGGACGGAAACTACCGGAAAATAACGGTTCTTTCGGTGAAAGGGGGTATTTTTTTACCGTCGAGAAACAGCTCGACATATGAGGGACGTCCGATATTCACCCAGAACTTTTTCTGTGCCTCATAGCGGAGTACATCCCCTTTTTTGAATTGTCCCCCGGCGTATACCCTTGCGCTGTCGTCGGCGATGACCTTCACCCATGTCTCGTCGGCGATAATGCGGACTTCAAGCTTCCTGCCGCCGGAAGGTGTCGGCTTTACAACTTTCGCCGAGTCGGTCAGCAGCGAGACCTCTTTTGCGATAAGCGCCGCCCGGACTTTATCTTTCGGTTCGGCTGCGGCGGAGTCAGCCGCGGCAGAATCGGAAGCGACCAGTACAGGAAAAAATTCCGAATCGACAACCCGCTCGGCGACAGCCGCGGTATCGGCATCGATGAGCGCATCAGGCTGGCCTGAAAAAGACTGTTCAGGAGCCGGGGCACTGAAAAAAAACATACGGACGGCGAAAACGACTGCCACAAGAAGCACAACTGCCCCTGCCGAAACAAGAAGGCCTTTCGGCGAAACAAGCTTCCCTAAAAAAGGCGATCGTGAAACAACCGAATCAAGCGGATGGTTGTCGCTCCAGTTCCTGGCTGCGGGAGCATCCACCGAAGCGGGCTGCGGAGCACTCCGGCCAAGCAGTGCGGACCTGCAGCGTTCGAAAGTCTCGGCATTGCCGATTTCGAGAAATCCGGCATATTCCTTGATATAAGCCAGTACATAAACGCCGGGCATGAAGGTGAAATTCCCTGCCTCGATCTGCTCGATGTAGGACTGCCTGATCCCTGTCTCCCGGCTGACATCGTCAATCGACAGATTTCTTCGAACCCTGGCAGTCTGCAGTTCAGCCGCAAGCTGTTCAAGCGATAAATTCAATCCGCTCTCTTCCATGAAGTTCTATCATTGCATTGAAAATAATGGCCGGCGCACAACGGTATCGTTAAATGTACGAAAATACCTGAGAGTATGCCAAAACCAACCATGTAGTTCCGTTTGGAACCCTTGTCACCAAAGAGGATAAGATCATCCGAAACCACAACGGATTACCGGGAACCGTATGCGGAAACGAAGATCCATTTTCCGGTTTCCGTACCTCCGGAAGAACCCGAAAGCCGGAAAATCGCTTCGGCTGGAGAGCGATTTCGGCCTGTTTCCTTTTCGAGTGCGCCCTGCATAAGGGATTCGGACTCTTTGCCGAAAGGTTTCCAGAGCAGAAAAACGCTTTCACCGGGATGAAAAAGCGTGTAAAGCTGCGCCATCCCGATCCGCTCTGCAGGAAAAAACCTTACCGTTCCGCCACCAGCTTGCCCTCCGGAATGAGCCGCAGCATGCACGATTTCCCTGAAGGAAGCGGTCATGGATATCTTTTTATCACCGATACCGAGCATATGCAGCGGCAGCGCCGGATCGGCAGCGACCAGAATATGGTCGTATCCGGCCGACATGGCGTTGAGCGGTTCAGCCACCGCCCTGATAAACCACTGCGGATCGGACTGCCGGCGGAACGTTTCGACATCCGAAACTCCCTGCGCGGCAAAATCCCTGACAAGACGCCGGAGACCCGATGCCGGATCGTAAAGGGAATCGAGCGGAACCGGCGTTCCGGCAATACCGAACTCCCTGGTGCTGATGGTCATGACGGCATAAAAAGAGTCGGCGGAAACCGGCTGCACGACAAGCTGGCCTCTTTTGAGCGACCGCTGCAGCGTCTGGAGCGTTACCGGCGTCATCTGCAGAACCGAAGCTGCTGAAGGGTCGATTCTCTTCACCTCGCCAAGCAGTTCTATCAGCCTTCCCCGTTTGGACTGCAGGGCAGCTTCGGCGGCGCGATTCATTTCGTAGCCCCTGCCTTTGAGAAAAATATCGGCTTTGCGCTGCAGGAGGCCCGAGATGTCACGCTGGAGGGAAGTCACCTGCCGTTCCAGCGCCGCATGCTCCTTGTCGAGCCTGAAATAACCGGAACTGTTCTGCAGCGTCCTCTGAAGATCGAGCATCTCGGACTGCTGCAGGGCGTCGAAAAGCTCGAAAATCCTCGATTCCCTGACAAGCAGACCCGAAAGCTTGCGCTGGGCTGTATCGGCGAGCCGCTGCATCCCCGGTCCCGGATACCTGGGCAGATAGTTCTGATATAACAGCAATCCACTGCGAAGCGCATCGATCTGTTCGGATGGCTTCAGTTCGCCGCTGCCCGTTGCAAGACCGAGCAGGGATGCCGCTTCGGCAAACTGCATATCCTTCATGCCGAAGAAATCCCCGGTTTCGCGGAAAGGCGCAGGTTTCCGGACTATCGCCGCATTGGACTCGTAGCGAAGCTGCTGGATGAGAAAGGGGTTACGCGTCTCTTCGGCAAGGATGAGCGCTCGAAACAGCAGATAGCTCGCGTTCCTCTGATGTTTCGAAAGCAGCTGCAGGCTCCGGGAAGATTCACGCAGGGCCTGGATTCGTCTTTTCAGGTCGCCGTCGAGGGAGAGCACATTTCCGGACATGGCCGCAATGTTCATGGCAAGATCGTCGGCAGCCTTCAGGTCGGGAACCGCATCGCGCATGCGGCACTGCAAAAGACCGGCAACCCCTCTCATTTCCGAGACCGGATCATGCGGCTGCCGGGCATACCGGCTGTAGATCGTTTCGGCCTTGCGAACCTCTCCGATACGAAGTTCGAGAGCCGCAAGTTCAAAAAGCTGATCTTCTGCTGGCGCGGAAATTGCCGCAAGCGCTGCGGCCGCTCCCCGGAAGTCGCCCAGTTCGGAAAGCCACATGGCTTTTTCGGCAAGCATTCCGCCGCGAAGCGAATCGGGAAGGAGCGAACCCGCATGCTTTTCAAGAAACCCGGTCGTATGCAGCGCAGCCGAGTAGTCGCCGACAAGACCTTCCAGATGCCGTTTCCGGTTCATCTCGAGCACCGGCCGCTCCGAAAGCCCTGTGAGCGTATCTGCAGCCAGCGCCTTGTTGTAGAGAGCGATGGCCGGTTCATACTCCCCCTGCCGGGCGAGTGTCGATGCTTTACGGTATAGCTCCTTGGGGGAGGCGTCTGTTTCATCCTGCGACGAACAGCCGGGCAACAGCAGCATGGAACAGAAAGAGAAGATAATCGTTAAAACAGCCGGCCTTAATCTTGGCATAACGAGGGACCTCCGGTTCTCGGGGATAACAGTTGGGGAAACAATACTATAGGCTTTACTATTGATGAACCGCGCATACCCTTTCTAAGTTTCAATGCAACGATATTTCAATTATCGGCGGGGTTTGTGTATCTTCGCACGATATTTTCTTTGCGTTAAAACTAATCCCGATTGCCACAATGGAAAGAACACTGACCATTCTCAAACCGGACTGCGTCCGCAAACAGCTCATCGGCGCCGTTATCGATAAAATCGAACGCGCAGGCTTCCGTGTTGTAGCCATGAAAAAAACCAGGCTTACCCCGGATACCGCCGGTGAATTCTATGCCGTGCACCGCGAGCGCCCTTTTTACGGCGAACTCGTGGAGTTCATGTCTTCAGGACCCTGCGTACCGATGATCCTCGAAAAGGATAATGCCGTCGCAGATTTCCGCACCCTGATCGGGGCAACCGATCCTGCGCAGGCCGATGCAGGCACCATCCGCCAGCTCTATGCCGACAGCAAGGGCGAAAACATCATCCACGGCTCCGACTCCGCTGAAAATGCAGCCATCGAGGCAGGGTTCTTCTTTTCAGCCGAAGAGGCCGTAAGGGTCAACTGACGTTACCGGCGAACCACGCAACCACAGAAAAGCGGCCCGAAAGGCCGCTTTTTTCATGGCTCCCTAAACCCCGGAATCCTGGGGTTTCCTGCCTTTCACTTCATGCAGATAGTCGCTGAACGCCTCACCGTACATCTCCCATACGGTGATGAACAGGGCGGCAATGATGGGTCCGACGATGAATCCGAAGATGCCGAAAAGGCCGAGACCGCCAAGGGTGCTGAAAAAAATGAGCAGCTCATGCATGCGGGTATCGCGGCCGATAAGAATGGGTCGGAGAATGTTGTCGAGCTGGCTGACGATAAGACTGCAGAAAAGGAAAACTCCTGCCGCCTCAGGGTAGCGGCCGATGGCGGCCAGATAAAGGGCTGCGGGAAACCAGACGAGCGGAGGGCCGATAAGGGGCACTACCGACAGGACCGTCATGATGGTTCCCCAGAAAAGCGCGCTCTGGATACCGGCAAGGTGCAGGGCGAAACCGGCAAGCGACCCCTGGATCAGACCTACGACCAGGGTGCCTTTGATGGTTGCCCTGGTGACCGAAAGAAACCGGTCGAGCAGACGGTGCTGGTCCGCTTCCGCAAGAGGGAGGTAGTACATGATCCGGTCGAGCAGCGAGCGGCCGTCCTTGAGAAAGAAAAACATGGTGTAGAGAAAAACGAACAGCAGAAAGAGGTCGTTGACCGCGGAAACCGTCATCGATGACAGGCTGTTGAAGAGAAAGGCGCCCGCCTTTCCGGCAAGTTCTGCGGCTTTCTGAAGAATTTCCTCGCGGTAGAGCTCTATTTCGCGGTAGTAGGGAAAGGAGTGCAGCATGTCGCTATAGGCCGAAGGCTCCTGAAGCTGCAACTGCTGCTGAATCCAGGGAACAGCCGAACTGCTTATGCTGAAGGCCTGAACGGCGACAACTCCGGTGAGGGCCGTGAGCGGAAGAAACACCATGATGAAGAGCAGCAGCATGGTAAGAGCGGAGCTCAGGCTCCCGTGTCCCCGGAAAAGACGCTCGACCCGGCTGTAGAGCGGCATGAACAGCGCGGAAAAGATGGCTGCCAGAAAAATAGCCATGAGAAAATAGCGGATCATGACAAAGAATATCGCCGATATCACAAAAACGATCAGCAGAAGAACTATCCGGCTGGCTGTAAGTGTATTCATGGTTTCACGATTGTTTGTTGCCGGTTCGGAAGCTCCCTTCCGGCGTTAAAGCCACTCCCCGACACCCTGTTCCAGAAGACGCGCCCTGACCAGCGAGACCGCAAAAATACCGGCGGTTTCCGCCCTGAGTATCGAGAGCCCGAAAGAGATCTCCGTAAACCCTGCCTCGCGGGCAAGGCGCACCTCTTCGGGGGTAAATCCCCCTTCGCCTCCTATCAGAAAAAGCGTTTTTCCGCCCGTCACGGCGACACCTCCGGAGGATCGCTCCGAGAGCTCATACGGTATCAGCCGGCAGTCGTAACCCTGAAGGGCGACAGCGTTCCGGAATGCGAGCGGCTCGCCGATAACCGGAAGATAGTATCTTCCCGACTGACGTGCGGCGGAAAGCATGATGGAGCGCCACCGCACCAGTCTTTTTGCAATCCGCTCTCCCGGCGGCTGGGCTACGGTACGGGCCGTAATCATGGGAATCACCGCCGAAACGCCCAGTTCCGTAGCCTTTTCCAGAAAGAGTTCGAAACGCTGCGGCGCCTTGAGCAGCGAAATCGCTACCGTAACGGCGCTCGACGGGGCCGGGACCTGCCGCATTGCGGTGATCTCGCCTTCAAGAGCGCTCTTGCCGACATCGGTTATGCACACATCGAGATGAAGCCCGCAACCGTCGGTGACACGTATCCGTTCGCCTTTTTTTTTGCGCAGCACCCTCGAAAGGTGATGAAATTCGTCACCATCGAGCCTGATGCGTCCTGCAGCCCGGTCGATCTGTCCGGAAGAAGCGTAAAAGAGTTCCATAACTGACCTATTCTTTTGCGGCAAGCGCCAGCGCCGCAACCGAAACGCTTGCGGCTCCTCCCCGCCTCAGCGTTTCGGCGGCGGCGACCACGGTTGCGCCGGTTGTGACCACGTCATCGACCAGCAGAACACGAGCGGGCATATCGGGAAGCGGCGTCTTAAAAGCCCCGTCGAGATTCCTGCGCCTGGCGGTTACGTGAAGACCTGTCTGGGAAACGGTAAAGCGTCCTCTGAGAAGCAGGTCGGTGCGCACCGGTTTCTGAAAGGTTTCAGCAATGCCGAGGGCGATTTTCTCCGCCTGGTTGAAGGAGCGTTCGACATGCTTCAGCCGGTGCAGCGGAACCGGCACGAGACAGTCGATGCTCTCCGGCGGCAAGGCGTCGCTGATCCATGCTCCCAGCTCTCTGCCGAAAGCCACTCCGAGATTGTACATACCCTCGTATTTCATGGCATGCAGCACTTTCTGCAGCGGACTGTGACGGTGAAACACATATTGGCAGAACGCGCGCTCGAACGGGCATTTCCCCCTGAAATGCGACTCGATGGAGTGCATGAGGGTGTGGCCTGCCGCAGTGCAGTCGCTGAACGCCTCGAAGCTGTTCCGGCAGGCGCTGCAGCACCCGTACTCGGAAGGCATCAGCAGTTTTCCGCAGACAATACAGACCTCGGGAAACAGAAAGTGAAAAAACCGCCCGTTCATAACACGATTGATGGTTCACGCAAAACACAACGCCGCCGCACCGTACATCCCTGCCCTGTTGCCAAGCTCTGCAGGAACCAGCTCGACTCCTTCATGCATCGAGGGAAGCGTCGAACGGATGAACTGCCGGTAAGCCGGTTCGAAAATCAGGGAGCCCGCCGCCGATATGCCGCCGCCGATAACGAATTTCCTGATATCCATGAGTGCGGTGACGCCGGCAAATCCCACTCCGAGAATGGAACCGACCCGATCCCATACCGCAAGGGAGAGGCTGTCGCCCTCTTTTGCCGCCCGCTCGATATGGCGGGGAGAGAGCGAGGAGAAGTCATTGCCGCACAGCGAGGAAAGTGCCGAACCTTCCGCCGGGTTTTCACGGATCAGCCCGCAGGCATACTCGACGATACGCTCTTTGCCGATCATCCCTTCAATGGTGCCCCGTATGCCGGCATGGATGAAGGGGCCTTCAAAATCGACAATCATGAATCCGATTTCGCCGGCGGTTCCGCTTGGTCCGCGGTAGAGTTTCCGGTTCAGCACGATGCCCCCTCCCACTCCGGTACCGAGCGTCACCATGAGAAAATCCCGAAAGCCCCGTCCTGCCCCGTAAACCGCTTCACCGTAGGCCGCGGCATTGGCGTCGTTTTCGATGAATACCGGCGCTCCGGCCTGAAGCCGCTCCTGCAGGGCGCCTTCAAGAGCGCTGCGAAGGGGAAAGGTTGTCCATCCGGGCAGATTGGGCGGATAGCTCAGCGTGCCTTTTTCGGTATCGACCGCTCCCGGCGCCCCAAGGCCGATTCCCGAAAAATCGTGACGATGCAGATCGGCCGGAGCTTCCGCATGGAGAGATGCGATGAGATCGGCAAGCTGCACGACAATGCCTTCAGGGCCCGACGTGGTATCGGTCGGAACCGCCCGGTCCAGAACGATGCCCTCCTGCAGGCTGACGACCGCCGCCTTGACGGCGGTACCGCCGAGATCTATACCGATTGCCCAGGGAGACATGGCTGCTGAGGTTACCCCGTTTAACTGTTGAATGGCCTGATGAATTTTCTGCCGTGTGTGCCCGATGCGAAGAAATCGAGAATTTCAAGCACGTCCGGCTCCGGAGCGCACTCCTCTTTCACTTTTTCGAGCGCGTTGGAGAGCAGCAGGCCTGACTGGAAAATAATACGGTAGGCATCCCTGATGCGTGTGATGGATTCGCCGGAAAACCCTCGCCGTTTCAGGCCTATGGCGTTGAGCCCCTCATAGCGGAACGAGCCGTGCCCGCCGGCCATGACGAACGGAGGCACATCGAGCGAGGCCCGGGCGATACCGCCTACCATGCTGTAGCGGCCGATCCTGACAAACTGGTGGACGCCGGTCAGACCGCCGATAACGGCGTAGTCGCCCACTTCACAATGGCCGCCGAACTGCACGGAGTTGGCGATAACCACATGGCTGCCGATAACGCAGTCGTGACCTGCATGCACGTAAGCCATAATCAGGTTGTCGGAACCTACGACGGTCTTGCCGCTGGCCTTTGTGCCCCGGTTCAGGGTAACGCATTCGCGGATGACGGTGCGGTCGCCAATGTAGAGCGCCGTTTTTTCTCCGGAGAATTTCAGATCCTGGGGTTCACCGCCAAGCACCGCTCCGCTGTGGACCCTGCAGTCGCTGCCGATATGGGTACCTGAGGCGATATGCACCTGCGGACCTATCCTGGTGCCCCCGCCGATGGTCACGTCATCCTCGATAACGGTGTAGGGCCCTATCGAGACACCTTCCCCCAGGACGACTCCCGGACTGACGACTGCGGTCGCATGAATACTGCTCTTCATAGATTTATGGTTCCTTCTGTTGTTCAAACGCTTCCTTTATGCGGGGCTCCTGCAGCTCCCGCGAAAGCGCCTCGATGACCTGGCGGGCAGCTTTCGGCCTTCCGGCATCGCGGTAAGCTCCGGCAAGCACAAAAAACAGTTTGGGATCGGAACGGTAGCTGGTGCCGGCCGCAAGGCTTTCAAGATACGAAATATACTGTATAGCTTTCGATTTCGCTCCCAGCCTGCTGTAGAGCGAAACGACCGACCCGGCAAGTTCGGGGTTGACCGGATACCGGGCTGGCGGAAGCACTTTCGACGAGGTATCGAGCACCTCGAGGGCAAGCGCTCCTCGCCGGGCCGTGCGCATGGAACCGTCCTGCCCGTCCACCCTGATGGTCGCATCCGGATCGGCGGCCAGCTCGAGGGCAAGGCGCACGAAAAGCGGCGTGTAGTTCGCGCACAGCCGCCGGGAAGTCTCCTCAAGCGTCACGGTCGTGTCGGCGAGGTTGCGGAAACGGTAGACCTGGGTCAGCGAACGGTAGAGCCTCGCCGGATCCACAAAACTCATCGGATCGGGGCTTTCCAGAGGAACCACCTTGTAGACGAGGCCGTCGAGCCTCAGATGGCGCTGCAGACCGATCATGCTCTCCTGATCGACCGTAAGCGCAAAGCAGATCGGACGGCCGGGAAAGTTGTTGGTGACGATTTCATACACCGCAATATCCTGCGGACGGAGATAGCCCTGGCCGTCGTAGGAAAAACCGGGCTTCATCACCCATTTCAGGCTTTCGGCAGGGGGCGATGGAAGGGAAAGGCCGTGACGGGCGGCCTGCCGCTGCAGCAGGGCGCCGGCGTTTCCGGCAGGAACGGCAACATCCATGGAGTCGAGAGGCACGTAGGTGATGGAGCCGAGCTCCCCGTCTCCTGAACTGAACGCCACGGGCATTGCCCCCCGGGGACTGGTGTTTTTCAGTTGCAGGAGGTACCAGCCGGTGTTGGCCAGACTGAGATTGACCACCCGGACATCGGTTCTGATACGCTCGACCTCCTGCAGGTACCAGAGCGGAAAGGTGTCGTTGTCGCCGTTGGTAAAGAGTATGGCATTTTTTTCACAGCTCTGCAGCATGTTCCACGCCCAGTCCCACGGAACATAGTTGCCTGAACGGTCGTGCATCCGGTAGTTGGCCTGCAGCATCCGTCCGTTGAGCAGCAGCAGGGCCGCCGTTACCAGCGCTCCGGCCAGAATGTTCTGGGCCGTGCCTTTCGGAACGGAGAAACGATCCTTCAGAAAGCTCCAGATGCTTTCGACGCCGATGCCGATCCAGAGGGCGAAAGCGAAAAAGCTTCCGGCATAGCTGTAATCCCGCTCGCGCGGCTGCGGTTCGCTCTGGTTGAGATAGATCACCAGCGCTGCGCCGGTCAGCACGAAAAGCGCCGTGACGACCAGCCCCATCTTCCACTGCCGCCTGAAATGAGATACCGCTCCGACGAGCCCGACAAGAAACGGAACGCCCCAGAGCACCGACCAGTCGACGCCTGCGCCCTCCATATCGTGCTCACGCCCGATGAACTGCCAGCCGAAATAGCGCAGGTACATGCGGTTGAGCTGATAGCTCACGAAGTAGTCGAGATCGCTCCCGTACTGCTGGTAAAAATACTGGTGCACCGGCTCCGGCGACCAGCGACGCGGCCAGATGGGCATTTCACCGTACTGCTCGCGGTTGAGATAGGAAAAAAACGCCTGGGGAGTAGACGGATTATTTTCGTTGATGGGAGGGGCGGCCTGCGCACGCACGTAAATCATACCGTAGGAGGTGTACCCGATAATGATCAGAAGCAGCGAAACCAGAACGGTGTTGGCTATCGCCATCCTGCCCCGCTGGGTATACAGGATTCCCCATGCAAGCAGGGCGCAGAGCAGAAGGAACCCCCACCATGAGGCGAACTGGAACAGGACCGGAAGCCCCTTGATGATCACCTGGTAGATCAGGAAAAAAAGCGCCGATGAGCCGGCGACAAGCAGGGCGAATGATTTGAGGGTAAGCTCGTACCTCCGGAAATAGTAGATCAGGGCGGCGGCAAAAACCGCAAGAAGGCTCAGGAGATGGACGCCGATGGAAAGACCCACCATGTACATCACCAGCATCAGCCACCGTTCATGGCCGGAATTCGGGTATGCATCGTGCCAGCGGAGCATCAGCCAGACAACCATTGCCGTAAAGAACGACGAGAGCGCATAGACTTCGGTTTCAACGGCATTGAACCAGAAACTGTCCGAAAAAGCCAGCGCCAGCGCGGCTACCGCGGCGCTGCCGTATGCGGACAGCTTTTCCGCAGTGCTCCAGCTGTCGGGATCGCTCTTGCGGTAGAGAACGATGAACCGCAGGGTTATGAGATAGGTCAGCATCACCGTGGCCGAACTTGCAAGCGTGCTGATAAGGTTGACCCGCGCTCCCGTATCGCTGAAAAAGGGAATCATGGAAAAGAGGCGGCCAAGCATGAGAAAAAGCGGAGCTCCGGGCGGATGGGGCACCCCGAGCGTATAGGCCGTGGCAATGAACTCTCCGCAATCCCAGAATGAGAGCGTTGGCGCCATGGTCATGAGGTAGAGCAGTTCGGCTGCGGCAAACAGCAGTACGGCCAGAATAGGGTTGAGTGTCCGGTGTGTCATACGTCTCATCGTTCGCGTCGTTGTTTCGGTGTCATGGTTACGGGGAAATCAGTTCTCCGGCAATATGGTCGGCAAACAGAAATCCTTTGTCAGTAAGCCGGAGCCGGCCGTTTTCGATCACAATCCATTCGTTTGCAATAAAGCGTTCGGTCACCTTCGGAAGGTTCAGCCCTAATTTATTGTGTTTTCGCAAAAACTCAACATCAAGACCCCGGTTTATGCGCAGCGAAAGAAAAACCTGCTCGACAAAGCGCTCCTCTTCGGAAAGCACCTCTTCGAATGCAGCGCTTCCGGCGGGATTGTCGAGATAGCGAAGCAGGCTTCCGGCATTTGCCCTGCGCCTCTCGAATGCGCCGTCGAAGATGAAGCTGTGGGCGGACGGGCCGAATCCGAGATAGGGCTCACGCATCCAGCAGGCAAGATTGTAACGGGAGTGATGACCGGGAAGCGCAAAATTCGACACCTCGTAATGGAGGTATCCCCCTGCTGAGAGCATATCGATGGCGGCGGCATACATGGAGGCCTGCACCCCTTCATCGGGAACCGTCACCAGTCCCCTGGCAATCCTGCGCTCCAGCAGGGTTTTCGGTTCGACGGAGAGCATGTAGACCGAAATGTGCGGCGCCGCAAGGGCCAGCGCCGCCTGGAGGTCTCCGAGCCACTCCCCTGTGGATTCCCCCGGCACGCCGCAGATAAGATCGATACTGACGCTGTCGAACCGGCTCACGGCCTCTCTGGTTATGCGCAGGGCATCTTCGGCTGAATGCCGCCGGCCGAGAGCGGAAAGCTTGCGCTGCCGGTAGGACTGCACGCCGAGACTGAGCCGGTTTATGCCCGCGGCCTTCAGTTCCTCCATCGCATTTCCCGAAAGATCCTCCGGATTGGCTTCGAGCGCAATTTCAATGCCGGGAGCGAAGGTGCAGAGTGAAGCCGCAAGTTCGAGCCATCCGGCAACCAGATGCACCGGCACAAGCGAAGGGGTTCCTCCGCCGAAATGTATCGACTTGACGGTGCGGTCACGAAGCAGCGGGCCGGCTGCGCGAGTTTCGACGGCAAGCGCCCGAAAAAAAGCCTCGATGTGATCGAGGCGGGTGACAAGAAAAAAATCGCAGTAGCTGCACCGTGCGCTGCAGAAAGGAACGTGAATATAGAGACTGAGCGGCCGCTCTTCATCCTGCCGAAGTTCCCCGGCGGCGGGAGGATCAGGAGGCAAGGATATGACCGGTTACGGCCCGGTAGAGGTCATCGGCGACAAATTCAGGCCTGATGCCCCTCTCCAGGCAGAGGCGCTCCTCGTTATGACCGGTCCGCACCAGTATCGGACGCAGCCCGGCGCGAAGTCCGCATTCGACATCGACGGTTTTGTCGCCGATGAAGAACGAGGCGCTCCGGTCTACGGCAAGCCCTTCGGCAAGAAAGTCCGCGATGGCCCGCTCCACCATCCCTGTAGCGGGCTTGCGGCACTCCTCGAAACGGTCGTAGCCTGGATCGGGATAGTCCGGGTGGGAAGGGCAGTAGTAACAGCGGTCGTAGGCCGTATTCCAGCGGGCGAGCAGTTCGTTCAGATAGCGGTTGATATCCTCGACCTGCTCGATGGTGGTGATGCCCCGGGCAATTCCTGCCTGGTTGGTGACGACGACAATCCGGTATCCTGCCGCCCTGGCAAGTGAAACCGCCTCGCCGGAGCCGGCTATAAGCCGGAACTGCTCCCGTGAGGTGATGTATGAACCGGCATCCTCGTTGATCGTACCGTCGCGATCGAGAAAAAGCACCCTGATGGTTTCAGCCATGCCCTTTACTCTCCAAGCAGTTTGCGGTAAAGCTGATCGTACTCCTCGGCGGAACTCTTCCAGGCGAAATCCCGGCCCATGGCTTCCAGGACAAGCGGTTGCCAGCGTTCGTCATCGTCAAAGCAGGCGACAGCCTCCAGAAGTTTGCCGATAAACGCATCGGCACTGTAGTCGCGGAAAAGAAAGCCCGAACCGCTCTCGCCTGAAACCTCGTCGATGGTTTCAACTATGCCGCCTCCGGCATAGGCAACCGGAATCGTTCCATAGCTCATGGCAAACAGCTGCAGCATGCCGCACGCTTCGATCCGCCCCGGCATCAGAAGAATGTCCAGACCCGCGATCATCAGATGCAGGAGAGTATCGGCGTAATCGGTAAGCACCGCAACATGGTCGGGATGAGCGGCGGCGAACTCCTGAAAATACTTTTCATACTCCCTGTCGCCCGAACCGCAGATAATGAGCTGCAGATCGAGTTCGACAAGACGCTCGAGACTCTCCCTGATCAGTTCGGCGCCCTGGAAGCGGTCGAATCCCATGATGACTCCCACAAGCGGGCGTCCTTCATTGAACGGCAGTCCCGCCTCTTCGAGCAGCGCCTTCTTGTTGTCCAGCTTGCCGTCCATCCTGTCGCTGCCATACCGCTTCTTGATCAGCTTGTCGGTCGAAGGGTTCCACTGACGGGTATCGATGCCGTTGAGAATCCCGTGGAACGTCTCCTTGCGATCCTCGACAACGCGTCCCAGCCCGTAGGCCTCCTCTCCGTTCCTGACAATCTCGTCGGCGTAACTCCTGGATGTCGTTGTCAGCAGATCGGCGTTCTCTACCCCCGTGTAGAGCATGTTCACATCGTCTCCGCTGCGGTGCAGCGCACTGCTGACCTCTTCGGGCAGAAGCTTCTGAAACACCTTGAACGGCAGAACCCCCTGACGATAGACATTGTGAATGGTGAGCACGGTTTTTATATCGCTGAAAAAACCGTTCGACGCATACACCGTCTTCAGAAGAAGAGGAATCATGCAGGCGTACCAGTCGTGACAGTGAATGATGTCCGGTTTCCAGCCCAGGCGCTGCAGGGTCTCGAGCACACCGACATTGAAAAAAATGACTTTTTCGGTATTGCTCTTCTGGTCACCGCCATTCTGCATATCGGTGAAAAGACCGTTGCGCTTGAAATACTTCTCGTTATAGAGAAAGTAGGTCTGGATCTTGCTTGAAGGCAGAGCCGTAACCTTGACATGCAACAGTTCGGTTTTATCTCTCAGGTTCACCTCGATATCAGACAGCCGCAGCACATCATGCAACCGGAATTTCCGGTCGTTGATGGTGCCGTATTTCGGCATCATGATACGGGCCTCAAAACCTTCCTCTTCAAGTGCCTGGGGGAACGATGCCATGAAGTCAGCGAGTGCGCTGATTCTTACAAAAGGGGAAACTTCACCAGAGACATAAAGAACCTTGAAATTTCTTCTGGCCATCTATATATCAATCGATCTATAATTTTTCATCAAAAACTTTCATAGAACTACATTAGTTTTTAATTTACGAATTTTTAAAGACAGATACAATCCGGGCAAAGGCAACCGGCTAAGGGAGAAAAACACTGAAACGCAGCAAGTACTACATAACCCTTTTTCTGGCGCTGCTGTTGTGGGGCGTCGCAGGTGGCTGCGCATCCGACCGTCCGCCCTCCGGAGGCCCTGCAGACAACACTCCGCTCCGGATACTCTCCTCGGAAACCCGGCATTCGAAGTCAGGACTGCCTGCGTGCACCGTCCATGTCACCTTCAGCCACCCCGTCAGCGGACGCGAACTGCTCAAATCTCTGGTTTTTGCTCCGGCAATCGGCAATTACGATGTATCCGTCACGGGCAGAACCGCGGAAATCAGAATATATGAACCCCTGAAACCGGCCGTCACCTACAGGGTCATCCTCAACAAGTACATGCGCGACGGCAGAGGCAGAAACCTCGACAATACCGGTTCGATAGCCTTCTCGACCGGTACGGTACTCGATCAGGGGGTGATTGCCGGAACGGTGTACCACCACAATCTGACGCCTGCTCCTGAAGCTCTGCTGCTGGCATATGCAACGAGCCGGGGAACCGAACCCGACTATCTGGTTCAGGCTGGAGCTGACGGTTCTTTCAGACTCGAAAATCTCGCCGAAGGACGCTACCTCGTTTATGCCGTCAACGACCTGAACCAGAACCTGCGCTTCGACCGGGCCTCGGAATCCGTCGCCTTGGCCGACAGGCAGGAAGTCGCCGTCGGCACCACATCGCTCATGCTCCGTTTTGCTCCCGGCGAAACAACCGCGCCCGTTCCGGCGGCGCCGGCTGAAAAAACGGAACAGGAACAGACGGGAACCCTTTCGGGCAGCTGCAGGGCCAATGCGAAGGCGCTCACCGTCGAGGCCCGTCGCCACAAGGACAATGCCTCGTTCCTGACGGCAGCTATCGGCGCAGCAAAAGGGGTGTTCCGTTACAACTTCTCCGCTCTGCCTCCGGGAACCTACACCGTCAGCGCCTCCGTACCCACGGTTCCGACAAAGCGAAACCGGGAGCCGCAGGCATGGAAACCCGGAAGCCTCGACCCCTTCACCCCGTCGGAAGCTTTCGGTGTCTATCCGGATACCGTGAGAATCCGCCCCGGCTGGGTTACCGACGCCATCGATTTCAACCTCAGGCCATGACCGCTGCAAGCCTGCCCTCTTTCATTCCTCTCTTCAGCCGGAAAGCGATCGACTGAAGAGAAACAACCGATATAACTCCCGAACATGAACGCTCCGTCGAAAATAGGCCCCAATTCCATCATACAAACCGTAGCCGCCCTTGAAGAGAGTTTCGGAAAAAGCGAAGCCGAAACCATACTCCGCCGCATAGGACAGGGGCACTGGATCGGCAATCTGCCGAGTGAAATGACCGAGGAATCGAAATTTCACAGCCTGGTGAGTGCTGTCGAAAAAGAGATCGGCGAAAGAAAAACCTCGGCAATCCTCGAGGAAGCGGGCCGCAGAACCGCCGCCTACCTGCTCAGGGTGCGCATTCCGGGACTTTTCCAGAAAATCCTCAAACCGCTCCCTCCGGGACTCGCATTCAGACTCTTTCTTTTCGCCATCAGCAAGAACGCCTGGACCTTCGCCGGCAGCGGCGAGTTCAGCTACACCACCGGCAAAAACCCGGAGATCAGGGTGCGGGTGACGCACCCGAGCAAACCCGTTGTGGGCAACTTCTACCTCGGAACCTTCGA
>JAAXXP010000013.1:26721-32988 GCA_013334435.1 Chlorobiaceae bacterium
TCCGACAGAGCGGCGTCTTACTGCCAGCCGCCTACCATGCTGAATATCTCGCGGTCGCCGATCGGTACGGGAACGGTTGCCTGCGGATTTTCCTGCATGAGGAAATCGGCGATTTCGTTGTAGGGCACAAGGCAGTCGTCCTTTCCCGGCTGATCTTCCATGGCGAAAAGGGTTTTTCCGGCAAACCGGCTCTTGCGGATCAGTTCGTGATAGGGCACTTTGGCCAGCAGACGGGTGCCTACTTTTTCGGCAAACTGATCGAGCATGTTGGTGCCTCCTCCGGTGGTGTAATCGACCCTGTTGGCGACAATGCCGGCAAGCTTGACCTTGTAGCGGACGCTTTTCTGCTGGATGGCCATGCAGAGGCGGTTCGCGGCGAAAATGCTGTCGAAGTCGTTGGTCGCGATGATGATGGCGTAGTCGGCATAGTTCAGCGGCGCGCTGAAACCGCCGCAGACCACGTCGCCGAGCACGTCGAAAAGAATGACGTCGTACTTGTCGTAGAGGCCGAGCTCCTGCAGAAGGGTAACCGATTCGCCGACAACGTAACCGCCGCAGCCGCTTCCCGCCGGCGGACCGCCGGCTTCGAGACCGTCGATACCGGCAAAACCGGTTTCGATGACATCCTCAGCCGTCAGCTCCTCGTGATGAAAATCAACCTCTTCAAGAGCTTCGATAACGGTTTTCTGCAGCTTCCCCGTGATGGGAAAGGTGCTGTCGTGCTTGGGATCGCAGCCGATCTGCAGGACTTTGGCGCCCTTCAGGGCCAGAGCTGCCGAAATGTTGGCGCTTGTGGTGCTTTTTCCGATGCCGCCCTTGCCGTATACCGCTAAGACTAGACTCATAATGAAAGAGGAAAAAATGTGGTTGAATAAAATCCTTATCCGCCAAGCGACTCTTTCGCCTGCCTGAAAACATCCGCCGTAACCGAGACCTCGCCCTGCTCGCGGGCAAAGTTTTCGGTGTTCTTTCTCACCTTTTTGCGCACGAAGAACGGAACCTTTTTCAGCATGTTCTCAGCCTCGTCGGTCCAGATCATGCCATCCCCTTCCGTCGCGGCATGCGCCGGAGACGACGGGGCGGAACTTCCTGCTGCAGCGCTGTCGCGACCGTTCGAAGCGTGCGGCGCACCTTCGGACGAGGAAGCTTCGTCCTCATATTCAAGACCGGCATCGCCGAAAAAGTCGATAAGATGTTTTTCAAGACCGAGTTTGCATGAAAGGTAAACCCTGTCGGCAATGACATCGGCGCCGTCAAACCCGAAAAAGGGGTAGTAGCCGAGCAGATGGTTTTCGATATGGGTTGGCGGACAGATAACCATGCAGGGCACGTCGAGCTTGCGGCAGCTGTGGCGCTCCATCTGGGTGCCGCAGACGAGGTCCGGCATTTCATCCTCGATGACTTTCGAAACGTCCTGAAACTTGTCGGTAACCATAAGCTCACCGGGAAGATATCCTTCGAGCTCCTTGCGAACCGAGTCCGCATGGCGGTGCATGTAGGTTCCGGCTCCGATAATCTTCATGCCGAGTTCGTCGCGAAGAAACTTCACGATGCTGATGGTGTGGGTGGCGTCACCGAATACGAAGGCCCGTTTGTTGCTGAAGCTCTCCATATCGGCGGTTCTGGCAAACCAGGGCACGCCGCTTGGCGCGCTCATGCCATCAAGCGAAAAGGCGTTGAGCTTCGGCATGCTGACTGGGGGAACGCCCCGTTCAGCACCGACGGCATTGATCTGTTCGATGACGGAACGAAGCCATGCAAGGGTGGGCTCCACGCCTATCGGAGCTTCATAGATTGCCGGCATGCCGAACGTTTCGCCGAGGTATCCGGCGGCTGTCGCCCCGATCTCCCGGTAAGGAGCGATATTGAGCCAGGCGGCCGGCAGTTTCCGAAGATCCTCGATGCCTGCGCCCCAGGGAGCGATGACATTGACGGAAATTCCGAGCGTCTGCAGCATGCGCCGCAGGCTTGTAAGGTTGGCGCGAAGATGAAAACCCAGAGAGGTGAAACCGAGAAGGTTTACCGAAGGGCCGGGCGTTTTTTCCTGTGCGACGGCAAACCGCTTCACCAGTTCGACGAAAAGGCCGTCGGCAGCCTCATTTTCCGACACCCTGAAAGGGTTGAGCGCATAGACCAGGAGCTTCTCTTCCGGAACGCCGGAATGGGCGGCAAGCTGATGAAGGTCTTCCTGAAGCAGCGCAGTGCTGCAGCTCGGAGCGATAACGGTAAGATCCGGGCTGTAGTGGTGGGCAACCTGCTGCAGGGTTCCGGGAAGCCTCGATACGCCCTGCGCAAGGTCTCTTCCCCGAACCACGCTGATGGAGAGGCCTGGAAAATCGGGAGTTCGTTCAAGCATGCTGTAGGTCGCCGTAATGTAATCGTCGCCCTGCGGGGCATGATAGACGGTGTGAACCCCTTTCATGCTGTTGGTGATTCGGCTGATACCATGAAGGGCTGTGCCTTCATAGAGCCAGAAAGCTAAGCGCATACTCTAATGACGTTTGTTATTGCATTTCTTTTCAGAGAATTACTCAGCGCTCGGCATGACCCCTTCAAGCCATACCTCCTTGTCGAACGCAGGCAGGTTGCTGCGGCGCTGGAGCGGTGAAACAAACAGATTGGCCAGAGATATTATTCCCGACCAGCTGTGGATGGGCACAAGCATGAACTCCATGCTCCACTTGACGATAAAGCCGTGACCGGCAAACGGATTGGCCGTCATCAGGGAGGTAACGATCAGATCCGGCTGTATGCGCTCGACATCCTCGAGCTGGCGGTGGAAATTGGGCTGCTCGACGACGCGCACGCCGGCAAGCGCCTCGAGTTCGCGCCCGAGAAATTTCTTGTTGATATAGGCGCTGCTGCATTCAACCACATCGGCTCCGGCGCTTTTGAGAAAACGTGCGAGAGGCAGTTCCATCATGGTATCGGCAGTCAGAAAAACCTTTTTGCCGCCAAGCAGCTCCGTCTGCTTCCTGATCTTCTCCCATGCGGCTTTTTCGCGGTCGCGAAGATCGACGGTAATGCCGAATTCCCTGGCAAGATCTTCCCAGAACACTCTGGTGCCGTCGGGACCGAAGGGAAAGAGTGAGTGCAGCGTGCGGGCTCCCCGTTCACGCTCCAGCTTGACGGCAACCCTTGAAAGATAGGGCTGGATCGGAGCGAGCACGGTATCGGGACCGATTGCGGGCATCCTGTCGAAACGGGATTCGGGAAGGAAACCGCCTACCGGTATGCCGAGCGCTTCCGCCTCCGCCCTGAGGTCGTCGGCCGTGGAATCGTTAACCGATCCGAGAAAAACCACGTTTTTCAGGCCGGCGGGAGCTTCGGGGCAGAAAGGCACCAGTGCGTGCAGCACCGAGTCCTCTGCCTGCGTGAAATTATAGACCAGACCGCTTGCCGGCACGAAAAGCACCGGGACGTCCGGAGTGCTGAGATGGTGGGAAAGGCCCTTGAAATCGACCTTCATGACCTCGGGTGTACATGAGGAGAGAAGAAAGATCACCGAGGGATTGTGATCGGCCTTGATTTCACGGATAATCTCTTCGAGAGTCGGCTCCTGCTTTGCAAGATCGCCCTCCTCGATCAGGGCGATGCCGAAACGGGGTTTGGCAAAAATCATCATGCCGAGCGCGTTCTGCAGGAAATGCGCGCAGGTATGGGTACCGAGAATCAGAAAAAAGCTGTCCTTGATTTTCTGATACATCCAGCCGACACAGGCAAGGCCGCAAAAACTGTGCGTAACGTTATCTTCCTTGATTATCGGAAATTCGCCGGGAACCTGCATCATGAAGTTTTTCCTCCTGAAATCGTTACCGACCGCTCCCGCTCCCAGAGGGGAACGACGCGAAAACTGCGCCTGATACGGTCAAACTTTTAGAAACTGAAGATAAAATATTTTTCGTTAATCCTGTACTCTCAGGAGTCGGCTATTTTCGTCTGAACCGAGGCGATCTTGTCGCCGAGATGCACCTGCCGGTCACGCCGGTCGTCGATTTTCATGACCGTATAGACCCGCTCCGCTCCCGTCCCGAATGCCTGCTCGTGCAGGCGTGCGGCAAGCGCAAAAAGTTCGGAGACAGGCCCCTCTACCGTGGTGCCCATGTCGTTCAGCCGGTAGCTGCAGCCGCTGCCGGCAAGCAGTTCCTGAAGGCCGGCGACAAAGGAGCTGAAACCGGAAATCCTGCCGTCGAGAGGAATTACGGTGATGTCGAGAAGTGCCATTACGGTAGCCGGAAACCCTTAACGGAAAACCGTCTCTTCGCGGCCCGGCCCGACTGAAACGAAGGTGACCGGAACATCGAGAGCGTCCTCGAGGAAGGAGACATAGTTCCGCGCCTCCGGATGCATCTCCCCGAAAGTCCTGGCATGAGCGTTCGAAGACATCCACCCTTTCAGTGTCTTGTAGACGGGCGTCACCCTGGAGAGGGTTTCGTGATCGGTCGGAAAATCGTGAATCTCCCTGCCGTCGAGCAGGTAGGAGGTGCAGACCTTTACCTCTTCGAAGGTATCGAGCACGTCGAGTTTGGTCAGCGCAATTTCGGTGACGCCGTTCAGCGTCAGTGAGTAGCGGAGCGCCACGAGATCGATCCAGCCGCAGCGGCGTTTCCGGCCTGTGGTTGCGCCGTATTCATGACCGATCCGGCCGAGACGCTCACCGGTTTCATCGAGCAGTTCCGAAGGAAATGCGCCGTTGCCGACACGGGTCATGTAGGCCTTGACGACACCGATCACCTTGCCGACATAGTTCGGTGCGATACCCGATCCCGTACAGGCTCCGCCGGATGTGGGATTTGACGAGGTCACATAGGGATAGGTGCCGTGATCGACGTCGAGCAGGCAGCCCTGGGCGCCTTCGAGCAGAACGGTTTTTCCCGCCTTGAGCTGGCGGTTGAGATAGAGCTGGGTATTGGTGATGTAGGGATCGATGATCTTGTCGAATTCGGAGTGTTCGCGCACCATATCCTCGACGTCGAACTCCTCTTTTTCGTAGATGCTTTTGAACAGCTTGTTCTTGGCGGCCAGATTCTCCCTGAGCTTCTCCTGAAGCACTTCGGGATTCAGGAGATCGACAACCCGGATGCCTTTGCGGGCAAACTTGTCTTCATAGCTCGGACCGATGCCTCTGCCTGTCGTACCGATTTTATTATCTCCCTGTGCATCTTCATGCAGCGAATCGAGCCGTTTGTGGTAAGGCATGATGAGGTGGGCGTTATGGCTGATGAACAGCCGCCCCTTTACGTCGTAGCCAAGCTCCTCTACCTTCTTGATCTCTTCGAGCAGGGCGACGGGGTCGATGACGACACCATTGCCGATAACGCAGACGCACCCCTCGTGAAAAATACCGGAAGGAATGAGATGGAGCACGACCGATTTGTTGTCGAAACAGATGGTATGGCCGGCATTGGCGCCACCCTGATACCGGACAACAATGTCATATTTTTCGGAAAGGTAGTCAACAAGCTTTCCCTTTCCTTCATCGCCGAACTGTGTTCCGACAATGACGGTAGCATTACGAGCCGGCTTAGTGAATGTTTTTGATTCCACGTCGTTTATTTTATACCGATATAGTGTTCGAAATGAGCAAGAAGCTCGTTTTTCCCCTTCCCGGAAAAAGATGAATAATTTACAATAAATTCGGCTTTAGCCGAGAAACTTTCCACAGCTCTTCTTGCCAGATGGCGTTCTTTCTGGGACAGCTTGTCGTCCTTGGTCATGATGATGCCGTATGTCCTCTGGTGGTAGTCGAGAAAGTCCATCATCTCGCGGTCGGAAGGCATGGCGGGATGACGCGCATCGACCAGCAGCAGCACGAGCGCCACCGAACGGCGTCTTTCGATGTAGGCCGAGAGCAGCTTTCCCCAGTGGGCTTTCTCCTCGTGGCCTACAGCCGCATAGCCGTAGCCGGGCAGATCGACGAAATGGATCCGGTCGTTGATCGTGAAAAAATTGATCAGTCTGGTTTTGCCGGGAGTCGAGCTGGTTTTGGCAAGCCCTTTGACTCCGGTAAGGGAGTTCAGAAGTGATGATTTTCCGACATTGGAGCGTCCGACAAAAACGATTTCCGGAAACGTCTCCTCCGGAAGACCGGAGGGTTCTGCAATACTTTTATAAAAAACCGCGCTTGTAATGTTCATGCAATGATAGGACAAAAACGATCAGTCACAGCCTTTCCCCGGCCTGAAAGGCTGCATAAAAAAGGAAGCTAAAAAACCTTGCGTTAAAAACCCAAATGTTTAACTTTCGTGAGGTTTTCCGGAAACATCA
>JAAXXP010000093.1 GCA_013334435.1 Chlorobiaceae bacterium
CCGGCTAAAAGTTGCAATACCGGACAGGATAAGAAAAAGGAGGAGATTCGACTGTCTCAATTCATAACAAAAACCATCCCGAAACGAGACAATATGCGATACACTGACACAGTTGTCTCACCCGAATCGGGGCCTTCCGAAAGACGACAGGCGGCAACGGCCGTCTCAAAGGCTGCCGGGTAACGAGGGCTCTTCGTGGGTAATGCAGTGAATGGCGCCGAGCCCCCAGATCAGATCGGAGCAGTCGATGCCGACAACCTTCCTCCCGGGAAAACACCCCTGAAGCAGATCGAGAGCCAGGCGGTCTCTCGATGAACGATAGGTCGGCACAAGCACAACCGTACCGGCTATATAGAAGTTGGCATAGCTTGCCGGCAGCCGTTCTCCGTCATGATAAACCGGATCGGGCATCGGCAGTCGGAGGATCTGCAGCGGACTGCCGTCGATATCGGTAAACCGCTTGAGCCGCTCGTAATTATCCATGAGCGGAAGATAGTTCTCATCCTGGGGATCATCCTCGACGGCGGTCACCACGGTTGTTTCAGCGACAAAACGCGACATGTCATCAACATGGCCGTCGGTATCGTCTCCGGCAATTCCATCGCCGAGCCAGAGCACCTTCCGGGCGCCGAGATATTTCCGGAGCTCGCCTTCAATCTCAAGGCGACTCATTGCGGGGTTGCGGTTCGGATTGAGCAGACATGCCTCCGTCGTCAGAAGCAGCCCTTTTCCGTTCACGTCTATCGCGCCCCCTTCAAGCACCATACCGGTTGAGACAACCGGAAGCTGCTGAAGAGCGGCAACTCTTCGAGGAACTGCATTATCGTCGTCATAAGGCTCATATTTGCCGCCCCAGGCGTTGTACTCCCAGTTCACGATAACCTTCTCCATCCGGCCGCCCTCCTGCCGGAAAACGTAGTTTGGACCATGATCGCGGCACCAAGCGTCGTTGGTGGGAATACCGTGAAAGAAAATCCTCTCCATCACCGCCGTTGCATGTGTGTCGGCAAGGATACGTTCACGGGCCTGGGCTGCCATGGCTTCGTCAAGAACGTTGATGTGCACCTCCTCCGAGGTACTCAGCCATGCGGCGATTTCCGCAAAGACCAGAGGAACCGGTTCGAACTTTCCGGGCCAGGATGCAAGCTTGTGCGGCCAGGAAAGCCAGGTCGCCTTGCGGGGCGCCCACTCGGGCGGCATGATGTATCGGTATTGGGTCATGATGGTATGAAATGAAAGTCGGTTCTGTAATCAGGATACCCCGGATCCTGACATCTGCCGGATCCTCCGGATGCGGTCGAGCACCGGCGGATGGGAGTAGTTGAGAAAAACGTAGAAAGGATGGGGCGTAAGGTTCGACAGGTTGCTGCGCGAAAGTTTTTTAAGGGCTTCGGCAAGAGCTTCGCCATTTTCCGATGTGGAGACCGCATAGGCATCGGCCTCATACTCGTGCCTGCGCGAGAGCACCTGCAGAAAAATCGAGAGCAGGAATTCAGCGGGAGTATACAGCAGCATGAAAAAAACCAGGCTTCCGTACACCGATACCTCGCTCATGTAAAACGCATCGAAAAGCTGGCGGTTCAGCATAAACAGCGAAAGCAGATAGAACATGATACCGAGATTGAGCATGCCGAGCACCATATTGATCACCACATGCCGCTTCCTGAAATGCCCTGTTTCATGGGCAAGCACGCCGACAAGTTCATCAACCGTATGATTGGCGATCAGCGTATCGAAAAGGGCTATTCTTTTCCGACTCCCGAAACCGGTGAAAAAAGCGTTGGCTTTTGAAGATCGCTTTGAACCGTCTATGACAAAAATGCCCGAAAGCGGAAACCCCGTGTGCCGGGCGTAGTGCAGAATAGCGGTTTTCAGCTCGCCATCTCCGAGCGGCTCGAAACGGTTGAAAAGCGGCATGATCCATGCCGGAGCAACATACTGCAGCATAAGGGTCAGCAGCACGAAAACGCCCCATGCCCAGAGCCAGGCCGAGTCTCCCGCATAAGCGAAAAAAGAGAGCAGCAGTGCAAGCGCCGGAACTCCGAGAAGCAGGGCGAGCAGGAGCGATTTCACTGTATCGGCGGCAAACACCGCCGGCGTTGTCTTGTTGAAACCGAACCGCTCTTCTATGACAAAGGTGCGGTAGAGCGTGAAGGGAAAGCCTTCGACAGCCTGCAGAAGCAGAATAGAGCCGATATAGAGCAGTCCGGTCGGCAGGGCGCCGAAGCCGAACCCCCTGAAAAAGCGGTCCAGCAGCTCGAAGCCCCCGGCAAACCAGAAAACGAGAAGCACTGCCAGGCCAAATGCCGCCTCGGCAATCGAAAATCCCGTTGTCGCCCGCAGATACTCCTGCGACTTCCTGTAGGCATCAGGATCGAATACTCCGTGAAACTCCTCCGGAAGATCTGCGCGTGACGAGGCGAGATTGAGGATGTCGGCTACAACCTTCAGAAAAAAGGTCAGCAGCAGCGTCCAGAAAACAACCAGTCCGTAACCATTCATGGCATGATCCTTCTGCCTGACCGCGTACATGCAATTTTCTCTCTCCGGAAAACCATGCGTTACTCCTCGATGAACCGTTTCTGTAAATCCCCGTAGGTCTCGATCCTCCTGTCGCGCAGAAACGGCCAGTGAGCACGGTAAAAATCGATCCTGCTGCAATCGCAGCCGGCCATGAGGACGGTTTCGTCCTGGTGGGCGGCCTCGGCGATAACCTGACCGAAGGGGTCGCATACAAAACTGTTGCCCCAGAATTCGAGATCGCCCTCGACCCCGACCCGGTTGGCTGCCGCGACGAAAACCCCGTTCGCAACCGCATGGCTCAGCTGCATGGTCTTCCATGCCTGCTGCTGTGCGCGCCGAACATCTTCAGAATGCTCTTCGGCAGCCCACCCGATCGCAGTGGGATAGAAAAGAATCTCGGCGCCGCGCAAGGCGGTGAGCCTTGCCGCTTCGGGATACCACTGGTCCCAGCAGATCAGCACGCCGATTCGCGCATAACGGGTATCGAAAACCCGGTAGCCGAGATCTCCCGGCGTGAAGTAAAATTTCTCATAAAAACCCGGATCGTCGGGAATATGCATCTTGCGGTACTTGCCCAGATAGCTTCCGTCCGCATCGATAACCGCCGCGGTGTTGTGATAGAGCCCCCTTGCCCTTTTCTCGAACAGAGAAGCGACAATCACCACCTCGAGTTCGCGGGCAAGCGCCTGAAGGAGGTCTGTAGATGGCCCGGGCACCGGTTCGGCGTACCCGAACGGCTCATAGGCTTCGGTCTGGCAGAAGTAACGCGTTGTAAAGAGCTCCTGCAGACAGATGATCCCTGCGCCCGAAGCTGCGGCCTGCCTGATTTTCTGACAGGCTTTTTCAAGGTTTCCTGCGGGATTTTCCCCGCATGAAGTCTGAACAAGCGCGATGGAAACGGGTTCTCGGCTCATGAATCGAAAAAAGAGTTAAAAAAGAAGCCCTCCGGAAAACAGGAGGCCGTGAATGGTCATAACCTTGCCGGTTCCTGCAAGCACGGCGTTGAGCTCCCTCCCCTCCGAACGGTAAAGTTTCCCGATCATACCGATGGCAAGAGGAAGAGAGAAAAGTGAAAGCAGCCCCCATACGGAGTAACCCTCAATCCAAACCAGCAGCGGAACAAGATAGGCCACGGCCGTAAGCAGCACGTAGAGAGCCCTTGCAGCGGCTCCGCCTATGCGCGCGGGAAGCGTCATCTTGCCGACCGTACGGTCGGTTGCGATATCCCGGATGTTGTTGACCAGGAGAATATTGACGGAAAAAGCCCCCGGTGCAGCCGCCGCGAGCAGCACCGGAACGGAGAGATCCAGCGCCTGCACATAGTAGGTGCCTCCGACCGCCACCAGACCGAAAAACACGAACACAAACAGGTCCCCGAGACCTGAATAGGCTATTGGCCAGGGGCCGCCCGTATAGGCCCAGGCAAAAAGCAGCGACAGGAGACCGATCAGGAGAATCGGCCAGCCGGCCGTGTACACCAGATACATGCCGAGCAGAAAAACCGCAGAAACAAGGCCGATGGAAACATGGATCATCCGCTGTTCGGTGATGATGCCGGCGGCAACGGTCCTTGTCGGCCCAAGCCTGTCGGCCGTATCGGCTCCCTTGCGGAAATCGTAGATTTCATTGATGAAATTGGTTGCCACCTGGATGCCGAGCGCACAGACAAGCGCCACGATCGCAGCCGGCAACCGGAACCGCCCGTCGGCGGCCGCCATGGCGCTGCCGAGGATGACCGGCACCGCTCCGGCGGGAAGCGTTTTCGGACGTATGGCGAGCATCCATGCATCGAATGGAGTCAGAGTCGCGCCCGTCGCACCGGAAGGCTTACTGTTCATTCTTTTTCTGCTTTCCCATTTTAACGCTGCTGAAGGTATGCCTGATCTTCTCGCCCGGCCGGATATAGGTCAGGCTGTGCCTGACGGCCATGGCCGCATCGCTCAGCCCCGTCTGGATGATCTTGAGTTTGCCCGGATACCAGGCTATATCTCCGGCGGCATAGAGGCCGTCCACCGAAGTCTTCATGTGGCTGTCGACGACCAGCGCGTTGTCAACAAGCTCGAGATCCCACTCGGCAAGCGGACCGAGGTTCGACCTGAACCCTATCAATATCAGCAGCCGGTCGGCGGCAATTTCTACGGATGCGCCGTTTTTGCGCGTAAGCGTCACTTTTTTCAGCTCCCCCTCCACCTCTTCTATCGAGGATACTTCCGTATCCATATACACGCCGATTGCCCCCTGCTCCCGGGCCTCGTCAACCTCGCGTGCGGTTTTGCCATGCCCCTGGAACTCGTGCATCCGGTGCACCAGCGTTACCTGCCCGGCGCTCTTGAGAAGCCCGACCGTCCAGTCGAGAGCGGAATCGCCTCCGCCGACAATGACAACCTTTTTGCCGGCAAAATCACTGATATTGCGCACAGCATAGAATATCGACTTTCCTTCGAGATGATCGACAGAGCCGAGCTGAGGCAGTTTTCGGGGTGTAAACGCGCCGAGACCTGCTGCAAGCAGCAAGGCACGCGAAAGGAACACGTTCCCCGATGTCGTGGTGGTTTCGAACGAACCGTCGGAAAGTTTCCTGTAACGCCTGACCGCCTCTCCGAGAACAATCTCGGGATGATAGCGCTCAGCCTGCTTCCACAGGCTGTCGACAAGACCTGCTGCGGGAACCTCGGGAAATCCGGCAACATCATAGATATGTTTTTCAGGATAGAGCGCGGCAAGCTGGCCGCCAAGCTGAGGCATGCTCTCGATAATCCGGCAGGTAATATTGTTCATGCCGCACTGAAACGCCGCGAAAATCCCTGTAGGTCCGCCTCCTACAATGGTCAGATCCCGAATCTCTTCACCGCCGCTGTAATAGACTTTATTGAGTGTCATGGCTGTACTTGCCGTTTATAAACGTGAAGCAGTGTTCATTATTCCGCGGCATCACTGCGGGGGGATTTTTTCAGATAGATCAAGCCTTCAGGATCAACCATACCGTACAGAATCGTAACCAGCATTCCGTCCGCATCGAGTTCGTGGATTTCGACATGAACGGCATCGTATTTTGAGACCTGGTTGCCCGCGTTATCCTTGAAAAAAAACAGCGCCCTTGTGCCGCCATGCGGCGTCTCGCCCAGAAATTCATAGGTACCGTCATCCATCTCATCGAGTGCGCATCCGGGTGCCCGGCTTTCAATAGGGCATCCCGCGCACTGGGAATAAAATCCTTCTACGGAATCGGCGTAATCACAAACAGGAAACTTCATGGTTGCCTCCCTCTTTTTTCCTCTGAATGGAAATCCTGCGTGCTGCAACCCCCGGATTGACTGGATGGAAAAAGGAGGTGAACAGCGTACGGAACAACAGGATCTGAATGGCCGAATGAGCACCCGGCAGTACCGGCTGTCAAGGCGAACTCAATATAATACCTTTACGATTTTGTTGGAGATTTTATGTTTATTGATTTCTTACAATGGACGGAACGTGAAATTCAAACCCGCCTCATGTTAGCAAAAAGAATCATTCCCTGCCTCGACGTAACGGGCGGCAGGGTCGTCAAGGGAATCAACTTCGAAGGGCTCAGGGACGCAGGCTCGATACTGGAACAGGCCCGATTCTACAACAGCGAACTAGCCGATGAGCTGGTATTTCTCGACATATCGGCATCCATAGAATCACGCAAGACCACACTGGAGGAGGTACTGAAGGTATCCGGCGAGGTGTTCATTCCGCTCACCGTCGGAGGGGGCATAAACTCCGTCGAACGAGCACGCGAGATTTTCATGCACGGCGCCGACAAGGTATCGGTCAACACCGCGGCAATCGAAAAGCCGGAACTGATCTCCCGCATCGCCGAAAAATACGGCTCCCAGGCGGTGGTGGTTGCCATAGACGTGAAAAAGAAAGATTGCCGCCACATGGTGCATACCCACTCGGGCAGAAACCCCACCGCGTATGAAGCGGTGGAATGGGCGCAGCTGGTGCAGGAGCTGGGAGCTGGAGAGATACTGCTTACAAGCATGGACCGCGACGGTACACAGGAAGGGTACGACAACGACATCCTTTCAAAGGTATCCTCCTCGGTACACATTCCCGTTATCGCCTCGGGCGGCGCCGGCAATCTCGAGCATCTCTACGACGGATTCACCAGGGGAAAAGC
>JAAXXP010000094.1 GCA_013334435.1 Chlorobiaceae bacterium
GCAGGCCGGTCGATTATTTCAGATGGACAAGGGTTTTGGCGATCCGGTCGCGCAGGCCGGGCGAGACGGCTGTTTCGTCGGCATATTGTTTCCATTGTGCTACCGTTGCATTGATTTCGTCGATTACTTCCGATGCCTTTTTGTTTTTGATTGATCTGCCGATTTCAAGAAGGTCCTCTCTGGTAATGTCCGTCCGTTTTCCGTTGATGCTCAGGGCATGCTGGCTTACCCATCGATGATCGGGCTGGTATGCGTGGCAGAGGTCATAGGCCGGAGCCAGTTCCCACCGGGCATCCTTTTTCAGCCGGAACGAAAAGTTTTTGGTGTGGTCGTCGCAGTTCCGGGCCGCCACGTTGAAAACCATTCTTCTGAACATCTGCTCGGCTTCGGGATAGGTCAGTTTCAGTTCGCGCATGGTCTGAAAAAGCTGCTCATAGCTGAAACTCGTTACCGAGTTGTAGTCGAAGTGCTTCAGTGCGCTGAAGGTCTGTATGTGATGTTTCGTTGAACCGCCTTCCCGGTCGAAGCGTTTGGTCATAAAGTGGGCCCGGCCGTTTTCTTCCAGCAATCGTGACGGCATCATGGTTATGCCGCAGGCTGTGGCCATGTTGCAATACGCCATTTCAACCCTTCCATAGCCGTGGCTCGCGCCCAACTGTATGTCGCTCACTCCGTCCAGCTTGACGAGCCAGTGCTCGAAGCCTTTGGGGGCAGAGGCCTGACCTGATCGGACCTCCCCTGTTTTTTCGTTGTACGCAATGACGGCCTTCGGCCTTGCTCCGCCGGCAGACGTGCCGATACGGAGCAGTTCCGGTATGGCTTTTTCCTCGTCCGTCCTGAAGTTGGCGGCAAAAGCCTCTTTTCCGGAGAGCATTTTTTTTGCCATGTCCACCAGACTCTCTATCTCGACGGCGAAGGTGCGTTTGCTCTCTTTCATGGTGGCGGGCTGAAACTCAAGGGCGCCCATACCCCGGGTTCCGATGAAGCAGAGCATCTCCACCGGATTCATGCTGTCCTGCGGACGGCCCTGCCGGGCAAGCCACTGGTTGATCAGTTCGTTTCCGTACCGGTCCGGCAGCACGTCGGCCAGTAAGCCGGGCAAGCCCCTGAAGGAGTCCAGGGCAGGTTCGGCCTTTTTGCGCAGGGCCGGAAAGCTGTAGATGTTTCTGGTACCCGAAACCGGCATTTGCAGGGGAGCGATATCCCATCCCTTCGATTTGAAGCCGGGATCATATTCAAACGCAGCCAGTCCTGCGGCATCGTTCCATGCCACCGCGCCGGCCAGCTCTCCCCATATGCTCACTTCCGCTACGTTCATGTTTCACCATTCATGTTCCGCTGCATTTCCGCCTTTTTTTCCTCGCGCCCGCTGCCGTTTCTCTTTCTGCATTCTGGCCATCGCGAGCGGGCTGATGCGCTGCTCCACCACAAACGCCTCCATTACCTGCAGCTGGTCCAGTACCCGGAGCACCTGAATCAGGGTGCCGAGGGTAACCGCTTCGCCTCTTTCCAGCAGGCTCAGGGTCGAGCGGCTGATGCCGGCGGCATGAGCCAGTTCGTCCTGGGTTTTATTCTGCTCCATGCGGTGGTGCCTTACAAAAGCCCCGATATGTCCGACCAGCGCCTTGTCGCTCATTGACGGCCATTTTGTGAGCGAATAATCAGTCATAACGTTGCTTTTTTATTGGTAATGCATGAGTCGTCATTCGTAATGTATTGTTTTTCCGTCTGAAAGTATAATGTTTGAACGTTTTTTCATTCGCTATTGTGTTGAAATGATCTTTATGCGTGATTTTTAATTCATAATAACTGGTTAATTGTCTGTTTTCTGATCAGGCCATTCATCGGAATGCTTCCGGGTGCTTCGGGGATTTTTTTTTGAAACCCCTTTTTTTCCTCCACGAAATGTCTCCGGATAGCGTTATGATTATATAATGACGATTGTTGAACACCTGAAAGGAGTAGCGGCTATGACAGAGAAAAAGATTGCGGTTATCGTTGGGAGTCTGCGGAGGGACTCTTTCAACAGAAAAATGGCCAAGGCTCTCGCAGCGCTTGCGCCCGCTTCGCTGAAGCTTGAGGTAATAGAGATCGCCGGGCTTCCGCTTTACAACGAGGACATCGAAACCGACCCGCCACCTGTGGCATGGAATGCATTCCGTGCACAGATTGCGGCCAGCGACGGGGTGCTCTTCGTTACGCCGGAGTACAACCGGTCGGTGCCTGCCGCGCTGAAAAATGCCATCGACGTGGGGTCGCGCCCATACGGCAAGAGCGTCTGGAACGGCAAGCCGGGGGCGGTGATGAGTGTTTCGCCGGGAGCGATCGGCGGGTTCGGCGCGAACCATCACCTGCGCCAGTCGCTGGTGTTCCTGAACGTCCCTGCCATGCAGCAGCCCGAGGCGTATATCGGCAACGTCGCGAACCTGTTCGACGAGAGCGGCAATCTTGCGAGCGACTCGTTCAGGGAGTTCGCCGTGAAGTTCATGCAGGCGTTCGCGGCCTGGGTTGAAACCGGCACCGGCAGCAAGTGAGTTTTTCAGGAAAAGAAAACGTAAAGAGGGGGGTTCGATGAGTGTTTCAAAGGCGTTTGCCCTGTTCATGCAGGAAGCTCCGGCGCATGCCGAAGCCTGGATGCAGGCGGCAAAGGCGCTGGATGCCGCCAGCGCGCTCGACAGGAAGACGGAGGAACTGGCATATGTGGCGGTTCTTGCCGCTACCGGCAATACATCGGGGATCCCCTTCCATGTGCTTTCCGCCAAATCTCACGGCGCCTCGCGTGAGGAGGTGGTGAGCGCGGTTCTTATAGGCCTGCCTGCCGCAGGAGCGGTGGTGATAGGCGCACTTCCTCCAGCGCTGGAGGCTTACGACGGGGAGGGGCGGTAGCGGCCCCGGTGACCGGGTCTTTTACTCGATTCCGGTTACCGCGCCCTCCAGATCGTAGGGCGTCGAGTCGGTAATCATCGCGCGGCAGAACATGCCGGGCCGGACGTCGAAACCGGCGGTTTCGAGTATGCATTCGTTATCCACTTCCGGGGCGTCGTACTGGGTGCGGCCGACGGCCATATCCTCGTCCACCTGATCGACGAGCACCACGATTTCCCTGCCTTCGAACTCCCGGTTCTTCTCCTGCGAAATGGCTTCCTGCAATTCCATCAGTTCGGCCACGCGATCCTGCTTCTCTTCGGGGCTTACATCGTCTTCGAGCCGGAATGCGGGCGAGTACTCCTCGTGGCAGTAGGGGAAGCAGCCGAGCCGCTCGAAGCGGGTCTCTTCGACGAACCGCAGCAGTTCCTCGAACTCCTCCCTGGTTTCGCCGGGGTAGCCGGCGATCATGGTGGTGCGGAGCCGGATGTCGGGGTTGCGTCGGCGGATCTCTTCGAGCAGCCGAATGGTTTCTTTCTTGTCGATACCCCGGTTCATCGAGCGAAGGATGCGGTCGTTGCAGTGCTGCAGCGGCATGTCAAGATAGTTGCACACGTTCTCGCGCTCGCGCATGGTGTCGATCACCTCCATCGGAAAGTTCAGCGGGTAGGCGTAGAGCAGGCGGATGCGCCGGAACTCCATATCGGAGAGGCGGAGCACGAGATCGTTCAGGAGCGGCTTGCCCCCGAGGTCGCAACCGTAGACGCTGATGTCCTGAGCTATGAGGTTCAGCTCACGCACTCCCGCCTCCTTCAGGAGCGCGGCTTCGCGCAGAAGCTGTTCCAGCGGCTGGCTCCGGTAGCGACCCCGGATTTTCGGGATCGAGCAGAAGGAGCACTGCCGGTTGCACCCTTCGGCGATCTTCAGAAACGCGTAGTGGTGCGGTGTAAGCAGCATGCGCCGGTCGAGCAGCTCCTCGCGGTACCCGGCTCCGATGGCCTGGAGCACTTCGGGAAGTTCGCGGGTGCCGAAGAAACCGTCCACCTCGGGCATCTCCTCCCCCAGTTCTTTCCGGTAAAGCTCCGGCAGGCATCCCATCACGAAAACCTTTTGCACCGCTCCATCCTGCTTTTTCCGGATGGCAGCGAGGGTTTCGGCTATGGACTCCTCCTTGGCGTCCTGGATGAAACCGCAGGTGTTGATGAGGATGATTTCGGCGTCGTCGGCAACCTCGGTAAAGGTCATGCCGCTTGCGGCGGCCTGGGCCATCAGCCGTTCGGAATCGACGGTGTTTTTCGAGCAGCCGAGGCTCAGGAGAAAGATGTTTCGCATGGTTAACTCTGGGTGTTGCCGTTGAACTCGCGGAGAAATTCCTCCTTCCATGCCGTGAAGGCGCCGTTCTGTATCGCTGTTCGGGCGGTGGCCGTGAGCCACATGAAGAAGGAGATGTTCTGCATGGTGCAGAGCGTGAGTCCGAAAATTTCCCCAACGTTCAGGAGGTGGCGGATGTAGGCGCGGGAGTAGCTGCGGCACACCTCGTTCGGGAAGCCTTCGTCGATGGACCGGAAATCCTCGGCGTATTTCGCGGAGCGGAGGTTCATGGCGCCTTTGCGGGTGTAGACCCGGCCGTTGCGCCCTTCGCGGGTGGGGATCACGCAGTCGAACATGTCGATGCCTCGTTCGATGGCGTTGAGGATGTTTTCCGGCGTGCCCACGCCCATCAGATATCGGGGCTTGTGCTCCGGAAGCAGGGTGTGCGAGAGTTCGAGCACCCGATACATCGCTTCGGCGGGTTCTCCTACCGCCATGCCGCCCACCGCGTAACCGTCGAAGTCGAGATCCACGAGCGCCTTCGAGGATATGGTGCGCAAATCCGCATGCACGCCTCCCTGCGTGATGCCGAACTGATACTGCTCATGCCCGTAAAGCGGTGAGGTCCCGAGAAAGTGTTTTCTGGCGCGTTCGGCCCATCGCAGGGTGAGTTCCCCGGACTTTTCCACATAGCTGCGCTCCGCGGTGGATGGGGGGCACTCATCGAGCGGCATCATGATGTCGCTGCCGATGATGCGCTGCGTATCCACAACGTTTTCCGGTGTGAACTGCAGCTTCGAGCCGTCTATGTGCGACTTGAAGGTGACCCCTTCCTCGGTGATCTTGCGAAGGTCGGAGAGCGAGTAGACCTGGTAGCCGCCGCTGTCGGTCAGGAGCGGGCCGTTCCAGTTCATGAACCGGTGCACGCCGCCGGCCTTGCGGATGATATCGTTGCCTGGCTTCAGGTAGAGGTGGTAGGTGTTGGCCAGAATGATGCGGACGTTGAGGCCTTCAAGAAGATCGGTCGGCACGGACTTCACGCTGGCCCTCGTACCTACCGGCATGAAGATCGGGGTCGGGATGGTGCCGTGATCCGTATGGAGTACCCCGCATCGCGCGGCGGATTGCGGATCGGTGGCGGTGACGCTGAATTGCACGCTCATGACGGTTTTAAGTGGTACCCGAAAGGGTTGAAACCGCCAATCTAACGACTTTTTGCGGGAAGAAAAAAACGGAGGCGCCCGATAGCACCGAAGAGCCGAAAAGATAGGCTACCAGTCGTAGCCGAGCATGCGCAGAATGCGCTGGGCGTCCTTGTCGCCAAGCCGGGCGGCGGTGCGGGCATCGTTGAGCGCTCCTTCCCTGTCGCCGATCTTGCGTTTGGCCGCGGCTCTGCTGCCGAAGATTTTCGCTACGCCGGGCGCCAGTTCGGCGGCATTGTTGTAATCCTCGATGGCGCCCTGATAGTCGCCGCTGTGGTATTTGTCCTTGCCGCTCCAGTAGTAATCTTCCGATGTTTTCGGCCCTCCGGCGCCGTCGGCGGCCGAGAGCAGAAAGCTGAGCAGGAGGATAATGACCGGTATGCGGGTTCCTGTATGATTCATCATGGCGGTCCGGTCGTCTCTATGGCTTTTCTTAATGATACGTATCGTTCAACATTGACAAAAGGTTATTTTTCTGGATCATTACGCGCTTTTATTGCATTTCCTGAACCTTCCGGGGCAGTGCCCCGATGTAATACGCCGCCCGGAAGGTTCTTTTCAATGCCGGGAAAGCAAGGTTCTTTTCTTATTTTCCCTGAAATCATCTGCGTGTCGTTATGGCGGCCCGTATCAACCTTAAATCATGTATCGATGAACGTTCTGGTTACCGGAGCTGCGGGTTTTATCGGATTCCATGTCTGCCAGCGTCTTCTCGGAAGAGGGGATACCGTCACAGGTCTCGACAATCTCAACGACTACTACGATGTGAGCCTGAAAGAGGCCCGGCTCAGGCTTCTCGAGCCGCACGCGAATTTCCGGTTCGTGAAAACCGATCTTGCAGACCGGCAGGGCATCGAAGAGCTTTTCCGTACGGGTAAGTTCGATAAAGTGATCAACCTTGCGGCCCAGGCAGGAGTGCGCTACTCGCTGCAGAATCCTCACGCCTATGTCGAAAGCAATCTGCTGGGTTTTCTGAACATTCTCGAAGGATGCCGCCACAACGACGTCGCCCATCTTGTGTACGCTTCGTCGAGTTCGGTGTACGGGGCCAACGAAACCATGCCGTTTTCCGTGCATGACAATGTCGATCACCCGCTCTCTCTCTATGCGGCCAGCAAGAAAGCCAACGAGCTGATGGCGCACACCTACAGCCATCTCTACAATATTCCAGCAACCGGACTTCGCTTCTTTACCGTCTACGGTCCCTGGGGACGCCCTGATATGGCGCTTTTTCTTTTTACCGACGCCATCCTGAACAACCGCCCGATCAAGGTGTTCAACTATGGCAACC
>JAAXXP010000095.1 GCA_013334435.1 Chlorobiaceae bacterium
ATGATGAGCCTTCAGCCGCTGCTCCATTCCGTTACGGAGCTGCAGGACCTGTTTCTCTGGCCCGCACTCGGTCCGTCTGGCGAAGCGGTTCTCGAAAGCCGCCGTTTGATGGATGCCCTGATAGGAGTGCTTGGCGGCATCCATTCTTTTCCGGAAGCTCTTGCCGTAACCGGTGTTCTTGCCTTTACCCCGGCTTGCTGTGAAGAGCTGTTCTTTCGGGGTTATCTGCAGCAGAATTATTACAAGGCGCTCTCTCCGGCCGGTTCGGTTTTCTTTACCGGTTTTGTTTTTGCGTTTTTTCACCTGAGTGCGGCCAATCTTGTTCCTCTTACGCTGCTGGGGTGGTATATTGGCTATATTTTCATGAAAAGCGGCAGTCTTGCCGTGCCGTTTTTCGTACATCTGCTCAATAACCTTGCGGCTCTTGTTTTTCTTCATGCTGCCGGATCAACACCGGAGGTTACGGGTGCAAGTGTTGTTTTTTCGCTCTGGTGGTGGCCGGCGGTGGCCGGCAGCCTGCTGCTCTTTGTTTTTTTTATGCACCGGTTCAGGGCCGCTTGTTCCTAGGCCTGAAGCGGTAGGCTCGATACACAACTTTCTGTTATGGGTAAGCTCCTGAGTTTCAATCTGCTGCAGCGGGTACTTGTAGCCGTTGTCGGCATTCCTCTTCTGGTCTGGATTATCAGGCTCGGGGGGCTTCCTTTTTTCATGCTGCTTTTCGTGCTCGCGCTTGCCGCCACCTACGAATTTTACCGGCTCGCCCTCCACAAAGCCGTTCCGCCTCCCCTCTGGCTCGTACTGGTTCTTACGGTGCTGATCCAGCTGAATTTTTATGCGGCCGCCATCGAAACCTGGGAGCTGCTGCTTGGTGTCGTACTGCTGCTTTTTGTGATCGAGCTGTTCCGGAAGGAGGGCTCGCCCCTGCTTAATCTCGGCTCCGTCCTGACGGCGCTCCTGTATGTGAATCTCTCTTTCGGAGCGCTTCTGCAGCTTCGCCGTCACGGTCACAACGGGGAGGGGGAGTCGCTGGTTCTTCTGATGTTCATTTGTGTCTGGGCTGCCGATATATCGGCTTATTTCGGTGGCAGCATGCTCGGCGGGCGTCTTATCCGGCGCAAACTGTTCGAGCGTCTGAGCCCGCATAAAACCTGGGAGGGTTATCTATCGGGACTTGCCGGCAGCATTGCGGCTTCCGCGTTCTGTTTTCAGCAGATGCCCTCTCTTTCGGTGCTGCCTGTCTTTCTGACCGGTGTGCTTATCGGTGCTGTCAGTCCCGCCGGGGATCTTATCGAATCGATGTTCAAGCGCGATGCAGGAGTCAAGGATTCTTCCGCCCTCATTCCCGGTCATGGCGGTGTACTTGACCGATTCGATACCATCATGTTTGTTGCTCCGATCGTTTATTTTTTATCTTCCCGGCTTTAGTCTTGTTCGCCGGGGATTCATGCGTTCAGCATGTTCGCTTCGCACTCTGGTTCTCTGAAATGCGCCTGATCCGGCATAAGCGGCATGCAGGCAAAAGTCAGGGCTCTTTTCCGGACAGGAAAGGGGAGAGCCATGACAAGTAATCGCAGGGTTCCTGCAATACCGGCATTGTGTGGAAAGGGTAGTGCCGTGCGGGATCAAATTTTTTTATATTACCGCATCTTTTCACTCTGAAAAGATGCCGGCTCTTCTTCGGCGGAGAGGGTTAACGCAAGGTCTTGTGATAATGAAAATCGAAAGTCTTCTTTCTGCAGGCTGTATTGCCCTGGATCTCGAACTGGAAACAAAAAACCAGGTCATCGATAAAATGCTCTCGATTGTGTCCGGTCACGCCGGTATCAGAGACGCTCTTCGGTTACGGGATGATGTACTCAGGCGGGAACAGGAAATGTCAACCGGGATCGGAAAAAAAATAGCGCTTCCCCATGCGAAAACGCCGGCAGTCAGTCAACCGGTGCTGGCTCTTGCCACCTTGAAGCAAGAACTCAATTTCGATTCGATCGATAATGAACCGGTCCGGATTATTTTTCTTCTCGCCACTCCGGAAACGATGCTCGCCGAGCACCTGAAGCTGCTTGGTCGCATTACCAGGCTTGCCGGACGTGCCGATTTCCGCGAGCGTCTGATTGCATCGAAATCGCCCTCCGAGGTGCTCGATCTGTTCCGGGAGGAGGAAAAGGATTTCCCTCAGATATAACGCAATCAGTTTAACAGGAGAGGTTTACCGCAGAGTATGTCGCACTATCAGGCTGTCAAGGGGGCAAGGGATGTTTTTCCCGATGAAATGGTTCAATGGAAACATATCGAGGAGGTTGTAAGCCGGCTTGCCGCGATATACGGTTTCAGCGAAATCCGGACCCCCGTCTTTGAATACACGGAGCTTTTTCAGCGCAGTATCGGAGCTTCAACCGATATCGTCGGCAAGGAGATGTTTTCATTTCAGCCCGACCCCGGAGGCCGTTCGATTACGCTTCGTCCGGAAATGACCGCAGGGGTCATGAGGGCGGTGCTGCAGAAAAACCTTTTGGCGGCATCTCCGGTTCAGAAACTGTTCTACATCAGCGAGCTGTTTCGCAAGGAGCGTCCCCAGGCCGGGCGGCAGCGGCAGTTTTCGCAGTTCGGAGCGGAGCTGCTCGGGGCGTCTTCGCCTGCTGCGGTTGCCGAGGTGATCATTTTCATGATGCATGTTTTCGAGTCGCTCGGCCTCAGTGGGCTTCGCCTGAGAATCAATACGCTGGGGAACAGCCTTGACCGCAAAAAATACAGGGAGGCGCTCAGGGCCTACCTTGCGCCCTGTTATTCCCGGCTTGACGAAGCATCAAGGGAGCGGTTCGAAAAAAATCCCCTGAGGATTCTTGATTCCAAAAATCCCGAGATGCAGGAAATTGTTGCCGGAGCGCCGAAACTGCATGACTATCTGGGAAATGAAGCGGTCGATGATTTTGAAAAGGTGCTTGCATATCTTTCCGACAGAGGGATAGACTTTCAGATCGACCATCTCCTGGTGCGGGGGCTCGACTATTACAGTTATACGGCATTCGAGGTTACCAGTTCCGAACTCGGCGCCCAGGATGCGCTCGGCGGTGGCGGACGGTATGATTCGCTCGCTCTCGAGCTTGGCAGTCCGTCTGAGGTTCCTGCAGCAGGTTTTGCCGTCGGCATGGAGCGTCTTCTGATTGCCATGCAGAAGCAGGGTCTCTTTCTCCAGCAGACTCCTGAGGGTCCCTCGGTTTTTGTTGTCGTGCAGCAGCCGGAGCATTTTGACCGGGCATTCGAAATTGCCGACAAGCTCCGCCGTGCAGGAATCAGCACGGTTATCGATCTTGCCCGCAGAAGCATGAAAGCGCAGCTTCGCGAAGCCAACAGGATGCATGCGGCATCGGCGCTTTTTGTCGGCGGCGACGAACTTGCTTCAGGGCTCTATCCGCTGAAGAACCTTGTAACGTCGAGCCAGGAGACCTTTTCTCTTGACGGCGTGATCGCTCTCCTGCAGCGGCAGGCTGCGGTAAAAGGGAGTTTGTGATGAACAGGCTTCATACCGTTACCCTTTACGGAAAAAAGGAGTGCTGTCTCTGTGACCAGGCAATGGCCGTTCTCCACAAGGCTCAGGCTGCCGAACCTTTTGTTCTCGAGAAGATCGACATCGCTTCGCAGCCCGATCTCCTCGAGAAATACGGAAGACAGATTCCTGTCATACTTGTTGACGGTATCGAGGTTTTCCGCTACCGGATCCGGGAAGACCGTCTCGCCGCCCTTCTGGCTCTGCCGGTTCCATAGAGCGTTTTCCTGAAAGGTTTTTTTCACGATGACAGGCTGTGACGATGCTGAAATTCATTCTTCTTGCCCTGCTGCTCTACCTTGTTTTTCGTCTGGTGCTCAAAACGCTGGGAGGAGGGTTTTTCATAAGGTACAAAGGCGATGATCACCCCGCCGGAGGCAGGGTTCCTCCTTCCGCTTCCCGCAGGGAGGTGGAGGAAGCCGATTACGAAGTGATCGACACGCAGCTCAAGGATGACGAGCGGCCGGAGCGTTAGTATGTTTGACTATTGAGCCTTTTTTTAGTACATTCAAAAACGGGGTTCGAATGGGCGGAGGTTGACTGAAGGAGAAGTGGGGCTTTCCCCACTTTTTTGTTTTCCGAAAAAAAGAACAGATGATCCGGTGATAATGGAAGAGAAAATTAAACGTTGTGTTCTTCGGGTGCTGGAACTGTCTCAGGGTACGAAAGGTGAGGGGGTCTATCTTGTTCGCCTGCAGGTGAAAGGCCCCGGAAAACACAGGAAAATCGAGGTTCTGCTTGACAGTGACGCCGGAATCCGGATCGATCAGTGCTCTTTTTTCGGTCGACGGATCCGCGAACAGATTGAAATTGACACCGAGCCGCCGGTGCTTGCCGGCGAGGATTTCGATCTCGTGGTTTCATCGCCGGGGCTTGGCGAGCCTGTACTGATGTCGAGGCAGTATATCCGGCATACGGGCAGATTGCTGAAGGTTGTCTACAAGGGTGAACAGCAGGAAGAGACGGTAATGACCGGCCGCCTGCAGAGGGTTCTGAAATCCGGAGATACCATTACCGCGCTGGAGCTGGTTCCGGTCACTGCCGGAAAAAAGGGTTCCCGCAGCGGAGGTGCAGTCGTTGAGCTTCCTCTTGAGCGAATCGTCAGGGCTGTTCCGGAAGTGGAGTGGTAGCAGAGAGAGAGAGACAGGGTATCCAGGAAATTTTTCTTTTTATCAAAAGCACAATCAGCAAAGAGATGGCGAGAAAGCAGGTAAAAGCGGAAGGTCAGGACAGGCGGGCGCAGATTGCCAGCGCGTTCGGTGAAATCGAGCAGTCGAAGATTTTTCTTGACAAGAAAACGGAGAGTGCGGCGGTAAAGATGGATATTGCCGACCTTCTCAAGGATATCATTCAGAAGCAGCTTCGCAAGGACTATGATCCGGAAGTTGAATCCAATATTTTCATCAATCCGGAACGGGGCGATTTCGAGGTCTATCTTCTCAGGAAGATTGTCAGTGAAGTCGATATTCCGGCTATTGAAATCAGTCTCGACGAAGTCCGCAAAATCGATGAATCACTTGATCTGGGGGATTATTATGAGGAGGGACCGATTCGTCTTGAGGATTATCTGAGCAGGAAATCGATACAGATTATCAAGCAGTCCGTACAGAAAAAGGTTCGCGATCTTGAACGGCTTGTCGTGTATGAAGAGTGCCTTGAAAAAGTCGGTGAGGTAGTTGCCGGCGAGGTCTATCAGGTGCGTTCAAACGAGGTGATTTTTACCTACAATACCTCGAAAGACCACCGGGTTGAGCTGGTGCTGCCGAAAGCGGAGATGATGAAAAAAGACAACCCCCGCAGAACCCCCAGGATGAAGCTCTATGTCAAGCGGATCGAACGGGAAAAAATGAAGGTGCGTCTCGACGACGGCGGGGTGGTCGAGCGGGAAAAGTCTGACGGAGGCATGAAGGTTATCGTATCGAGGGTCGATGACCGTTTTCTTTACAAGCTGTTTGAGCACGAGGTTCCCGAAATACTCGACGGTCTCATTGTCATCAAGGGAATTGCCCGGGTGCCCGGCGAAAGGGCGAAAGTTTCCGTGGAGTCGACCAGTGCCCGGATCGATCCTGTGGGGGCGAGTGTCGGTTATCGCGGAAAGCGCATCCAGAGCATCGTAAAGGAGCTCAACAACGAGAATATCGATGTCATTTACTACACCGATGAACCGCAGATTTATATTGCCAGGGCACTGCAGCCGGCAAAGATCGACCCGCTGACGGTTCATGCCGATATGAAAACCCGCAAGGCAAGAGTTATGCTCAAGCCGGATCAGATCAAATACGCAATCGGCAAGAACGGCAACAATATTCATCTGGCGGAAAAACTTACCGGTTATGAGATCGATGTCTATCGCGATGTGATCGACAAATCGATGGAGGACCCGACCGATATCGATATCATCGAGTTCCGTGAGGAGTTTGGTGACGATATGATCTACCAGCTTCTCGATGCCGGTCTCGATACCGCTAAAAAGGTACTTAAAGCAGGAGTCGAGGAGATAGAGCAGGCTCTTGTCGGGCCGGTAAAGAACGAGGAGATTCTTGTTTTCGGAAAACCGTCGCGCAAACCCCCGATCAAACCGAGGGAGCGGAAAGTTACGGATGAGGAGAAGCGGTACTGGGCAAAGATTGCCGACAATATCTACCGGACGGTCAAGGAGCAGTTCTCTGATGCGGATCTGCATGACCTGTTCGACGAGAGCGGTCAGGAGGAGCCCGGTACAACGGAAGCTGATGCATGAATGGAGCAGACCCTCAGAGAAAACAGAGAAGGATAAAGAGCTTATAAAATCGACAGGAGGATGTAATGGCCATTGAGGAGATGGAAAAGAGATACCGTATCAGCGACATAGCAAGAGAGCTTCAGGTCAGTCCGCAGGAAGTCCTGCAGTTTGTCAAACAGGAAGGGGGCAAAGTGGCCTCTACATCCTCCATGGTTGATCAGGGTATGCGTGAAATGATTTTCGGTCATTTCAGTGTCGAGAAGAAAATGGTCGA
>JAAXXP010000096.1 GCA_013334435.1 Chlorobiaceae bacterium
CGGAAACCGCCCTGAAGCGTACGATGGTCACGACTATTGCCACCCAGAGCAGCAGGATCACCGAGAGCCCTGCAAGCGGATTCTGCAGGCCGAAAAACGCTGCCGACCAGCTCATGTTGAGGAGTAGCTGCAGAACGAAAAACGCGATTGCCGTCCTGACCTCGTTTTTTTCCAGGCCCGCTTTCAGCACCATCCAGAACGCTATGGCCATCAGCAGGAACAGGAGGCTCCAGGCCGGGGGAAAGAGCCAGTCGGGCGGATTCCACGAAGGCTTGACGAGCTGAACGTAATACCATGCCGACCCCTTTTCCGGGGTGAAGAGGCTGCCGGTGAAGGCGGCGGAAAAACAGATCGCAAGAGAGAGGGCGAGCTTGGAGAGACTGGTTTTCATGGTAATGGGTGTCAAAATTAACGGTTTATCAAACAAACAGATAGCTCCGGCCTATAATTCCCCTGTTTTTGCTTCACGGCATTTCTGCAGGCCATCGGAGACGCATACGGTCTATATTTCGGCAAAATGTTATATTGTCGTCCACTTTACGCAAACGGCGCCAAAACGTCCATCAGTACACCATGAGCAGAGAACTCGATACCGCCGTAAAGGCCGCGAAAGCCGCAGGCGAAATCACTCTCCGGAAATTCGGGGAGCTCTCCTCCCGCGAGATCGTGCAGAAGGAGTTCAAGGATTTCGTCACCGAGGTTGACAAGGCGTGCGAAGCCTCCATCAGCTCGCTGATAACGGCAGCGTTCCCCGAAGACAGCATGCTTTGCGAGGAGGGCACCATTGCCGAAGGGGGATCCGGCCGCATGTGGATCGTCGATCCGCTCGACGGCACCCTGAACTTTATTCACTCTTTTCCGGTTTTTTCAATCAGTATAGCGCTCCGCGACCCGGAAGGAGAGATTCTTTGCGGCGTCGTCTATCAGCCCGTTCTCAGGGAACTCTTCACCGCCGAAAAAGGCGGAGGTGCTTTTCTGAACGGCAAGGCCATCAGCGTATCGTCGCGGTGCGACAAAGAGAGTTTTCTTATCGGAACCGGGTTGCCGTTCAAGGAGTATCACTATCTCGACTCCTATGTAGCCATGCTCAAAGAGGTTATCCATGACTCCGCCGGTATCCGCCGTGCAGGGTCGGCGGCCATAGACCTTGCCTATACCGCATGCGGCCGTTTCGACGGTTTCTGGGAGTATAAACTCTACCCCTGGGACTTTGCCGCGGGCGTTCTGCTGGTGCGCGAAGCCGGAGGGACCGTCACCGATTTCGAAGGCCGCGCCGATGTGTTTCTCAAACAGAGCATCATTGCCGGCAACGCGACCACACACCCCATGCTGCTTGAAAAGGCACTGAAGCATTTCCATCCGGAACTCCCTCTCAAACCATGATGAAAAGAATCCCGTTTTTCTTTGTGCTGCTGCTCACGCTTGCGCTTCAGCCCCGCACGGCGGGGGCGGAGCCGGCAAAAGCCCCAGCACCCGCCGCGGCCGCCCAACCGGCAGAACGGAACCTGCAGACAGACATGGCAAAAGGTAAATCCCTGTTCGTCAGGAAGGAGTATGCCGAGGCCCGCAGGATATTCGAGGAGATCGTGATCAACTCCGGCGGCAACCCCAAAGCGAAAAGCCTGCATGCTGCAAGGCTCTGGCTGGCGAAAACCCTGTTCATGCAGCAGGATGCCAAAGGGGCAGCCGAACAGCTCGAACTGCTTCTGAAAAACCCCGCGGCAAGCGGACTCGAACCGGCAACCATCTATGAAGCGCATTTCGATCTCGCCGCCTGCCGCCTGATGCTCGGCCAGAAGCTCCCCGCCGCGCTCGACTACCTGAATGTAGGGGTTTCGGCAGCTCCGGCAGGTATGGAAAAAGTACGCGAAACGGCGCTCGGCAATGCGCGCCTGATCGCCTGCACCATGCTCGGCGCCGATGAAATCACAGCGCTTGAACGGGTAGCGAAAACTCCCGACCTGCAGGCGTTTTTTCTGAACGAACGCATGCAGAAATATTTGCGCGAAAACAATACCGGCGCATTCAAAAGCTCGATGCCCCTGACCGAAACCCTGCTCCGCTCCCCGTCGGTCAGCCCGCTCTACCGCCAGCTGCTCCTGTCGCTGCAGCAGCAGCAGAAAGCCCTTGCCAAAGGAACCATGAAAGAGCGGCGCATAGGCATCCTGCTTCCCCTGGAGTTCACGGTTTATTCCCGATCATCCGCCCTGCCGGCGGGCAACCGTGTGTTTGCCGGTTTGCACAACAGGCTGCTGAAACAGCAGATAAACCAGCCCGAACTGCTCATCAACACCGCAACGGCATCGACCTCCGGCAGGGAAAAGAACCCCGCCGAAAAACTCATTGCAAGCCATCGCCCGACTCTCCTTATAGGACCGCTCTTCAGCGCCGAGGCTGTCGAAGCCGCCCGTGCGGCAAAAAGCGCAAAAATACCGCTCGTCACCCCAACCGCAACGGACAGCAGGATCACGGACAACAATCCCTGGTGTTTCCAGCTGAACCCGACGCACGAGGAACGGGGCCGCATTGCCGCCCGCGAACTGCTGAAAACATCGAAACCCGAAGCGGTGGCGGCCATTGCCGAAAAAAGCCCCTATCTTGAAGAGATGGCCAAAGGGTTTCTCGACGAGATCAAGCTTGCCGGAACGAAAAAAGTGGTCTACGGCGCACTTGCCGCGGATACCGATTCCGCCGCAGCCGCAACGGCGATAGGCGGCATGCGGGGAAAGACCTTCGACGCGCTCTATCTTCCGATGGACAAACCGGCGGTCATCGACAGAACCCTTTCCCTGCTCGAATCCTCCCGAACAGGATACAAGCGTCTTTTAGGTTCGGGCATATGGGAAGAAAAACCGGTGCTCACCCGCTTCAAGGGGCGAATCCCCAATGGCATCACCTTTTTCAGCGATTATCATACCGAATACGACGGAGCCAAAACCGCGGAAATCGCCAGCAGCCAGCAGCTGCTGTGGAACACTCCGCTGTCTGCATACTTCTGGTACGGATACGACACGCTCGATTACCTGCTGAACCTCCTCGCCCTGAAACCGGTCGGAGGAGCCCGTGAGCTTGCCCAGGCGCTGCGCAGCGCGCCTCTTTTCAGAGCACACTATAGCAGCTACGAGTTCGGCGGCGGCAACGTCAACCGCTCGATGAACGTGCTCCGTCACGAAAACAATGCCACCAGAAAAATACGTTGAACCGCTCCCCTGCAGCGGAACTGCAGGTTTGAATCCCTTGTGTTCTTTGTTATCTTAAAAGCTTTCAGATTTTTCGTTCGATTTCATTTTCCGCTGTCCCGGACCGGGCAGAGAAAGTAAAGACCATACCATGCTTATTCATCAGCGCACCCTGCAAAAAGAAGTATCGCTTCAGGGAACCGGCCTGCACACCGGAAAACCATGCACCATCACCTTCAAGCCTGCTCCTGCCAATTACGGATACCTTTTCGTACGTACGGACCTTGAAAACACTCCTGAAATTCCCGCCCTGATCGACAATGTCGTCGATGTGCTCAGGGGCACCACCATCGCCTGTAACGGCGTGAAGGTGCATACGACCGAACATGTGCTCGCTGCGCTCTATGGCCTGCAGATCGACAACTGCTGCATCGAAATGAACGGCCCCGAGCCTCCGGTAATGGACGGAAGTTCGCTCCCGTTTGCCGAAGCCCTGCTCGGCGCCGGTTTCGAGGAACAGGAAGAACCGAAAAACTACCTCGTCATCGACGAAACCGTGGAATACCACGACACGGAAAACCAGGTCGATATCGTCGCCCTCCCCCTCGACAGTTTCAGGATGACCGTCATGGTGGACTATAAAAACCCCGCGCTGGGCTCGCAGCACTCCGGCCTGTTCGACCTCCAGCAGGAGTTCATGAAAGATTTCGCGCCGAGCCGCACCTTCTGCTTTCTCAGCGAAGTCGAGACCCTGGCAAACCAGGGGATCATCAAGGGAGGAGACATCGACAACGCCGTCGTGATCGTCGATAAAACCATGCAAGCCGGCGAACTCGGTTCACTTGCCGAAAAACTCGACATCGAAGCCGACGCACTCCGCATCGGCGACAACGGCATCCTCAACAACAGGGAGCTGCGATACCGCAATGAACCGGCCAGGCACAAACTGCTCGACCTGCTTGGCGACATGGCGCTGCTCGGCATGCCTGTGAAGGCACAGGTACTGGCTGCAAGGCCGGGCCATGCATCGAACGTGGAGTTCGTCAAACAGCTGAAAAAATATGCCGACCGGAACAAGCTGGCACGGCAGTACCAGCATGAAAAGAAAGCCGGCGTGGTGTTCGACATCAATGCCATTCAGAACATCCTGCCGCACCGCTACCCGTTCCTCCTGATCGACAAGATCGTCGAGTTCAAGCTCGACGAAAAGATCGTTTCCATCAAGAACGTCACCATGAACGAGCCCTTTTTCCAGGGTCACTTCCCCGGCAATCCGATCATGCCCGGCGTACTGATCCTCGAGGCGATGGCCCAGACCGGAGGCATCATGATGCTCAACGGCAATGAAAATATCAAGGAGAGCGTGGTCTACTTCATGGGCATCGACAAGGCCCGGTTCCGCAAACCGGTTCTGCCCGGCGATACGCTCGTCATCGAAGCGGTCATGACCAACAAGCGCAGAACCGTCTGCCAGTTCGACGGCAAGGCATTCGTCAGGGGCGAGCTGGTCTGCGAAGCCTCCCTCATGGCGACGGTCGTGGCTAAAAACAAGTAAACAACCCGCTCGTCTACTGCTGGCGCCCTGCCCTCAACGTCAGGGCGCTCATGCAATCCGTCACCTGCACACCCGCGCCAATCCTGCGTTCCCATCCGTTATCAACAGAACCGCCAACAAGTTATCAACATTCATTCAACATGTCGGCGAACGGACAGGAAAAAACTAAAGCATTAAAATAAAACGAGTTAAAAAATTCTCCGTACGTACAGTCTTTTTTTACAAACACTTATCCACTGTTCGCAGGAAAACCCGGGACGCTTCCCCCGCTTCCGCAGCTCTTCACGCAGCCGTTATCCCCTGACCGCCTCCCGCGTCCAGATCCCTGAGACGGATCTGCCACTGTTCGCGGTTGTTCCAGCTCCTTTTTTCAAGCGAGTATACCATGGAAAACCTGACGCGCGGATCGGCCTCGAGCGCCCTGTAGATGTCCGGCCGGTCAAAACCGATAACATCGAACAATCTCCCGTTTCCGCCTCTCACGGAAAATTTCACATGCTTCTCCTTGAGCAGCCGGGGTTTTCCGGCAAGCGAAAGACCGGAAGAGAGAAAAAGCGGCTCGCGGTTTCCATATCCGTAAGGCGTAAACTGCTCAAGTACATTCATGAAGTTCGCCGAAACATCGTCGATATCGAGACGGGAGTCGATCTGGAGCTCTTTCTGGCGCCTCTCGGCTGGCAGCATTGCGGCACATATGCCATCGAATTTCTTTCTGAACCCGGCCAGATTTTCCGGACGGAGGGTTATGCCTGCAGCCTGGTTGTGGCCGCCGAACTGCACGAGAAAATCGCTGCACTCCTGGAGGATCTCGTAGATGTTCAGCCCCTCGACACTCCTTACCGATCCTTTGATCATACCATTCATGCTGCCCATGATGACGGTCGGCAGGTAGTACTTCTCAAGCATTTTCGAGGCCACGATGCCAAGCACGCCCAGATGCCAGGCCTCATCATAGAGTACAATCGAGGAACAGAAGGATGCAAAATGGCCCTCGACCATCCGGTCCGCCGTTGAAAAGACTGCCGTATCGATTGCCCTTCGCTGCTGGTTTATCCGTTCGAGCTCCTCTGCCGCACTCCTTGCCCCCTCTTCGGTGGCGGCAAGCAGCCACTCGACGGCGAGCTGAGCCGACTGCATCCTTCCCGCGGCATTGATTCTGGGCGCAATCCCGAATGCGATATGGTACATGCCGAGTTCGTCGGCCTTGATCCCCATAAGCGAAAACATGCTGCCGAGGCTGTGACGCTGCGAAGTTCTCAGCCGCGACAGGCCTTCGCTGACAAGAATCCTGTTCTCCTTTTCAAGCGACACCATATCGGCTGCCGTTGCAATGGCGACAAGATCGAGATACCTGCTCCAGCTCTCCTCTCCGCTGCCAAGCCGTTCGGCCAGAGCCTGCACCAGACGGAAGGCGACCGCACATCCGCAGAGGTCCCTGAAAGGATAGCTGCAGTCCGGGACTTTCGGGTTGAGAATGGCAAAAGCCGGAGGCAGTTCGTGCGGTTCGTGGTGGTCGCAGACGATGACGTCGATACCGGATTTCCGGCAGCGCAGGATGGCTTCCTCCGCCCGGATGCCGCAATCGACGGTGATAATGAGCTTTACCCCCGACGTTTCGGCAAAAGCGATCCCTTCGGGGGACAATCCGTACCCTTCGGTGAACCGGTCGTTGATGTAGTAGGAGACCTCAGCCCCCTGTTCCCTGAGAAACAGACAGAGCAGGGCGGTTCCGGTTGTTCCGTCAACGTCGTAATCCCCGTAGAGAAGAATTTTTTCCCGCT
>JAAXXP010000138.1 GCA_013334435.1 Chlorobiaceae bacterium
CCGGGTGTGATCGTCGCAGTTGGCCGCAAGCACGTTGAACACCATACGCCGGAATGCCTCCTGCATGGCCGTTTCCGGAAGCCCGAGCGCCCCGACGGTTTCGAAATACCGGTCGTAATCGTGGGCGTCCCTCCGGGTGAAGTCGAGATGGCGCAGGGCGCAGAGGCTCTGCATATGCAGTTTTTCGCCCTCCCTGCGGTCGAAACGGCGGGTCATGAAGTGCGCCCTTCCGTTCTCCTCGAGCAGGCAGCACTCCGTCATGGCTATGCCAGCCGCTTTTGCCATCATCGAATAGGCGTACTCTATGCGTCCTGCAGAGCAGTCGTTTGCCGTTTCACCCTCAATGCCAACGCCGTCGAGCTTGATGATCCAGTGCTCGAAACCCGGTCCGGCAGGCAGTTGACCCGAGCGGATCTCGTCGGTTTCCTCGTTCCACGAGATAACGGCTTTCGGCTGTTCGCCTCCGGCCGACGTGCCGACCTGGAAGAGGTTTGCTGTTGCGGCTTCGGTTTCACGGTCATTGTGGAAATTTCCCGCAAGCGCTGCGTTCGATGCGGCTACCAGATGGTCTATTTCCAGTTCCTTCGGTTTCGAAAAGCGCGGGCCGCGCACAGGGCGGAACTCCAGCGCTCCCATGCCGCTGCTGCCCATGTAAGCGAGCCGGTCAAGCGGCGTGATCGCCTCGGGGGAGAGTCCCTCCTTTGCCAGATAGGTCTCGATGAGCCTGCCGGCGAACCCATCGGGGATGGAGTCGGCAAGCAGGCCGGGGAGGCGCATGAATGCGGCTTCCGGGAGCAGCGGAAAGGTATGGACGGCCTCTGCGAGCGGCATGGTCAGCGGTGCGAGCTCGATGCCTCCGGCCTGCCACGAGGGGTCGTATTCGAAAATGCAGCAGCCGGAAGCGGCATCCAGGGTAACGGCTCCCACGGTGCGATTCCAGGCGCGAACTTCAATGCGGTTGACGGAACGGTACATGGCGGGGTTACTCCGGTTATGTTGGCTGCGCAGGTGGATGGTGCAGCCTGCAGGATAACGATTATTGCCGATATACAAAGCCCGTATCGGGGTTATTTCCCCGTTTTCCGGACCATTTGCCGGCCGGTCGGGTTCAGGATTGCGACGGGCAGGGAGTCTCCTTCATGGCCCCAGGCGCATCGGCGAAGAGTGTTTCAGGCGTCGCCGCATGGATGCGAACCTACTCGATCTCGATGCCGTAGGTATCCAGCAGGCCGATCACGCCCGGCAGGGCGAAGCGCGCTTTGCGGAGTCGGTTGGCTTCGGGGTTGATGGAGTAGTTGAAGGCCGTGCGGAAATCCGCTTTTTCGAGGTTCGTGTGGTGAAAGAGGGCTTTCAGGAGGTCGCTCCCGGCAAAAGATGCTCCCGTGAGATCGGCTTCGGTGAAGTCCGCCTCCTGAAGGTCGCAGTTTTTGAACACGGTCTCTTTCAGGCTGAGCCTGAGAAAGGTCGTGAGCTTCATCATGCAGCTTTCGAAGCGCAGTTCGAGAAGAAAGGTCCTGCATTCGCCGAACTGCACGCCGAGCAGCTTGCACTCCCTGAAGAGCACCTCCTGCAGGCTCAGGTTTTTCACCTTCGCCAGGCTGAAATCGCACCCCTCGAAGGTGCAGTTCCTGAAGGTCACGCCCGAAAGCTCCGCGCCGGTGAAGTTGCAGCCGAGAAAGCGGCACTCCTCGTACACGCCGCAGAGCGGGTTTTCCGAGCCGAATACGCTTTTTTCGAAAACCCGGTTCTCGGTAAGTTCGATGTTCGTTTTGTTCCCCTTGTTCATGTCTGCAACTTACCATCCGGAAACCTTTTCTGAAAATCAGTCAGGCCTACGCCGCCACAATTATATTATTGAGTGAATTGATTCGTATTTTACACCGAGTTAACACTGAAACCTATTGGTGCAAAAAATGGACAGAAATACAGCGCTTAGCCTCCTGAAAGCCATCGCGGCGCCGATCCTTGTCGACGGGGG
>JAAXXP010000014.1 GCA_013334435.1 Chlorobiaceae bacterium
GAATCAATAATGACCACAAGTAACCAGCAGAACCCGGTCTCCGGCATCAAAGAGCATTTTTATGTCAACAGACCCACAAGATCGCTGTTTCATCTGAACGACCCGGACTTTCTTCGTCTCCCGGCAGACATGCATGAAAGCCAGAAAAAAGCTGAAGAGCAATCCAGGATTTTGAACGCCCATCTTTCCGAACGGAAATCCGAAACGGCGGAAACCATTCTCCCGGCACAGTTTCACGGCATGAAGCTGCTCCATGAAGTGCTGCACTATGTGCTCTCGAAAACAGCTGCAGTGCGAAATCCCGCACTTTTTGCAACCATCAGAAAAAGTTTCGAGGAGACTCTTCCGGAGCAGGACTCCCTCCGCTACCTCAACCGGTTCCTCGATTCGTTTCCTACACAGGGAATCTACATCGGCGTTGAGCGCACCGAAAATTTTCTGAGAAACCCCGAAAACCGTGAAGAGGTTATCGAGGAGTCGCTGCTTGTCTGGCTGAACAACCAGAACCCGGCTTTCGACCGCTTTTCGGCGTTTATCTCCGATCGTGATCTCCGCGGCGAAACCGCTTATCCGAAACTTATCCGGACAATGCTGGGCGCCATGAAGGCCATGGGACCGGCCGGACCTGACAATACCGATCTGGCGGAACTGATCACCATGCCTATCCGGCATGCACCCAACTCGATTCTCGACCAACTGCGTTATATCCGTCTGAACTGGGCGGAACTGCTTGAGGGCTCGCCATTCTGGCCTCTGCTCGACGAGGCCATCTCCTTCATTCAGGATGAAGACCGTTATCTTTTTTTTGAAAGCCAGGCTGCTGCGGGAACAAGTGGGCGCAGGGAGAGCGGCTGGTTTGAAAAGGGGGCCGAGGCGCCCGATTACAGTTCGCTCGACAATGCTCCGGCCAACTACTCTCCGGATTCGTCATGGATGCCGGAAGTGGTGATGATCGCCAAAAGCACCTACGTCTGGCTTGATCAGCTCAGCAAACAGTACCGACGCCACATATCGAGACTTCAGGACATTCCCGACGAAGAACTCGACATGCTCGCCGGAAGAGGGTTTACCTCGCTCTGGCTGATCGGACTCTGGCAGCGGAGCCCTGCATCGCAGAAGGTCAAGCAGATTCAGGGAAACCCCGAAGCAAAGGCCTCCGCTTATGCGCTCGACCGCTACGACATTGCCGACGATCTCGGTGGTTACGACGGATACCTCAACCTCCGGCACCGGACCATGCAGCGGGGCATGCGCCTTGCCAGCGACATGGTTCCGAACCACACCGGTATCGATTCGGAGCTGGTGAAAAACCAGCCCGACTGGTTTCTCTCCTCGCCCTGGCCTCCCTACGCGAACTACACCTATAACGGGCCGAACCTCAGCGACGACCACCGGTACGGCATCTATATCGAGGACGGCTACTGGAACCGCACCGATGCCGCGGTCACCTTCAAGCGGGTGGATCATTCGAACGGCGATACCCGCTATATCTATCACGGCAACGACGGCACCAACATGCCGTGGAACGATACCGCACAGCTGAACTTCCTCAGCGCCGAAGTCCGGGAAGGGGTGATCCAGCAGATTCTGCATGTGGCCCGCATGTTCCCGGTCATCCGCTTCGACGCCGCCATGGTGCTTGCAAAACGGCATATCCAGCGTCTCTGGTTCCCGCTGCCCGGCCATGCCGCGGCAATACCTTCCCGCTCCGCTCATGCGTTGAGCATGGCTGATTTCGACGCCGCCATACCCGTCGAGTTCTGGCGTGAGGTGGTTGACCGTGTGCAGACCGAAGTTCCCGACACCCTGCTGCTTGCCGAAGCGTTCTGGATGCTCGAAGGGTATTTCGTGCGCACGCTCGGCATGCACCGCGTTTACAACAGCGCATTCATGCACATGCTGAAAAAAGAGGACAATGCCGGTTACCGCTACCTGATCAAGAACACGCTGGAGTTCGATGCGGAGATCCTCAAGCGTTACGTAAACTTCATGAACAATCCCGACGAGGATACCGCGATATCGCAATTCGGAAGCGGCGACAAATATTTCGGCATCTGCATGATGATGATCACCCTGCCTGGCCTGCCGATGTTCGGCCACGGTCAGGTTGAGGGGTTCCACGAGAAATACGGTATGGAGTATGCCAAAGCCTATTACGACGAACAACCCGACGACAATCTGGTTGCGCGGCACTACAGGGAAATCTTCCCGATCATGAAGAAACGCCCGCTCTTTGCCGAAGTATGCAACTTCTTCCTCTACGATGTCTACAGTCCTGAAGGAACGGTAAACGAAAACATCTTCGCCTATTCAAACAGGCTTGGCGATGACAGGGCTCTTTTCATCTTCAACAATACCATCAACCAGGCTTCAGGCTGGATCAGGACCTCCTCCGGGTACAAGTTCGAGGAAGCCATCCGGCAGTCGTCACTTTTCGAGGGCCTCGGACTCGGAACGGATGAGAACCTGTACGTAATCTTCAGGGATCATGCCTGCGGGCTCGAATTCATCCGCCCTGCAGCACAGCTTGCCTCTGAGGGCCTGTTCCTGTCGCTCGACGGATACCGTTACAATCTTCTGCTCGACTTCAGGGAGGTACGTCCATCGAAGCTTCGCCCTTACGATATGCTCTGCCGTGAACTCGACGGACGGGGAATCGGCTCGATAGAACATGCCGTGCTTTCCATGAGTCTCGCACCTCTTCACCGGGTAATTACCGGATTCTTCGATATCCCCGGAATTCCCGTGCCCGGCGAAACCCGCGCCGGCAAAAAAGAGCAGGATGCGTTCAGCGCGGATCTCGGAAAACTGCTCGAGGAAATAGCAGCCCTTTTCGGAGATCTTGTCGAACAGCAGATCACGGTTCCAGGGAACCTTCCGGATGAGGCCATCGCCCTCTTCCGCGGAGCCGAGGCGCTTTTCGCGGAGAACAGGCGGACAGCGGACGGCCCTGAGGAACATCCCGATCCTACGCTCATGATGCACTGGATCATTATGGACTCGATTCAGAAGATGATTAAGGCGAACAACCTCCTGCAGTCGAATCTCATAGACGAATGGCTGATGCATGACAGCCTCGAAGCATATTACAGGGAAAGCGGCTTTACCGGCATTGCCGGCGGCACAGTTGCCGATCTCCTCTGCTGTCTGCTTTCGGCTCCGGAAACTCCTGAAACCCCGGATCCTGAAAGCGTCGTGCTGGAAAGCCTGGAAACGCTGCAGCGAACATGCCTGGGTTCTATGGAGCGGCTGCTGCAGATCGCATACCGGCATCAGAAAACATGGTTCCGGGAGCAGGGATTCAGTGTACTCGCATCATGGCTGGTCCTGACGGATTCTCTGAAACGGGGGGTGACTCATGATGAACGGCGCCTCGGAACGGATGCGGGAATGCCGGGTGACGATGCCCTGAAAGATCTCGACATACGGGCATTTCTTTCGGGATATGAACTGGGCGCCCTCTTGCAAAGGGCTCCGGAACATGCCCCGGCCCGGAACAGCGAACTGCTTCCGGAAAAGGCCTGAGAGAGCCGCCTGCCATATCCCGGACTGTCGGGGAATACCGCCCGGTCAACTACACTGAAAAACAGAGAGGGGCTGCCTGAAAAGGCGGCCCTTCGGCATTGCAGCACGTCGCGGGTGGCAAAAAAAAGGCCGCCTCATCCGTAAAGATGAGGCGGCCTTTATGGTATCGCAGACCGTTACGGCTTACAGCTGGCTGTATTCAGCATAAACCCTGTAGGTATTGATCAGAAGGAAAGCTATCACGAGCAGACCGAGAATGGTGAACACCGGGCTTCTCTGCTCTCTCGATGCCTGACGGTCGAGGAAAGGAACAAGAATCCAGAGAATGGCGCCGACCGTGAAGAGCACGATGGCAAGCAGTTCACCGCCATCAAAGGTAAAGTCCTTCAGAAGCTGGAACTGCGCCCAGAAATACCATTCAGGCTTGATGCCGACAGGAGCCGATCCGAGCGGGTTGGCCTGTACGCCGATTTCCCAGGGGAACATGACTGCCAGATAGACAAGCAGACCGAAACCGATCAGCCAGCCGATAGCGTCCTTGGCAAGGAAGGTCGGGAAGAACTTCTCGTAGCCTTTCACCAGACCGGCCTCTTTGTAACCGATCGGGGAAGAGGTACCAAGCACCTGTACCAGCAGAAGGTGTGCGGAGAGCACCAGAAGAAGAAGACCGGGAAGCAGGACCACGTGCAGCGAGAACATGCGGGTAAGGGTTTCAGGGCTGACGTCAGTTCCGCCGCGAAGGATATCGACAAGCAGGGCGCCGCCAGGCATGACCTTGGGAACTTCGGTACCGACCTGGGTTGCAAAGAAAGCCAGCTCGTTCCACGGCAGCAGGTAGCCGGTAAAGCCGAACCCGAGAGAGAGCACAAGCAGCACAAAACCGCTGACCCACATGAGCTCACGTGGTTTGCGGTAGGACTTCATGAAGAAGGTACTGAACATGTGGATAAAGGCCATGCCGATCATGAGATTGGCCGACCACGCATGAACCTGGCGGATCAGCCAGCCGAAAGGAACCTCTTTCTGGATGAACACAAAGGATGTAAACGCTTCCGCACCGGTCGGTTTGTAGTACTGGAGCAGAAGAAGACCGGTAATGACCTGGATGATAAAGAAGAAAAGAGTGAGACCGCCGAAGTAGTACCAGAAGGAGAGACGGTGCTGGGGCACCTCTTTTTTCTTCAGGTAATCGATGACCGGTATCATCACGTAGAACCGCTCCTGAAACCAGGATGCCAGAGCGCTTTGCTTGCTGTCCCTGTAGGGATTCGGATCGGGACGGTCTACCGGAGGTTTGTAAACGCCGCCGGAAGAGGCCGCGGGTTTTGCTGCAGCGGGAGCGGACGGTTTTGCCGTTCCGACTGCTGGCTTTGCAGCACCTGGAGCTGCCGGCTTGGCGGCACCCGGAGCTGCGGGTTTCGGCTTGGCAGGAGCATTTCCTGCCGGAGCATTCTGATTGTTCTCAGCCATATTTTCTGACTCCATTGGTTTTCAACAACGTTAAAATTAAGCTTTGGATATAATAAGATCATCGCCTTCGACCCGGACGGCGTAAGGGGTCAGAGGACGCGGCTGCGGACCGGAAATGATTTCACCGGTCTGCTGGTATTTCGCACCGTGGCAGGGGCAGAAAATGAGGTTATCCTTGTCTTCCCAGCGGACAAGACAGCCGAGATGCGTGCAGACGGCGCTGCATGCGGTAAGCTTGCCGTTGTCGTTGATAACAATGACCTTGTCCTCGTTGAACGGGTAGATCTTTCCGGTATTTTCCGGTACTTCCGAAGCTTTGCCGACAGCCATTTCGTTCACATTTTTCACTTCTTTGACAGGAGGAATGATGTACCTGACGATCGGATAGAGCGTCGATACCGCCACTGCGGCACCAACTCCACCGACCACCTTGCCCAGAAAACTGCGACGCTCGAAATTAACGCCCTTCAACCCATCTTCCCTTGGTTTTCCACCGGAAACCGCTCCGGAGGAAGAGGCTGAAGCACTCTCACCAAGTCCACCCATCCGGGCTGGACTCTTGAAATTACCTTGTTGTGCCATTACGATCTATCTCCTTTTTAAAGCTATTGTTAAGAAATCAATGCCTTGCCGACCGACTGTTTTCCATACCGCCGTTTCAGCGACATGCACAGTTCTCTTGCTGGGTAGTATAAACAAACTCAGAAGTTATAATTTTTTACCGTTTAAACCAATCAGAACAGCTTTTAAAAAAATTATAATAGTCATACATGAAGGAGGGTTCTTTGTCCCTCCATATCCTGCTGCGGGTAAAAAATCTCATGAAACGCGACTGCAGCCTTACCGGATTGAGAAACTCCGAAATCCCGCTGATCCCATCGAGATGCTGACCGTCGATACAAAGCGAGATGTCCGATGCAAACCTGAGATAAAACGGCCCTGCATCGAGCACTTTTTTCTGCGAAACGGTTACCGAAGCGCCTCCCCCATCCAGCTCAAGTGTTCTTCCGTGAAGCGGAGAGAAAAAGCCGGTCGAAAAATCCCGCTCCCTGAACTGGAGCGAGTCCATAAACGAAACCTTCCCCGCAATATTGTCATGCAGCATCAGCAGACTCACCGGCTGGTAGGCGGTATTCCTGAAAAAAATCATATAGTAGACCAGGTCGTACCGTTCCGAAAACGCCCTGCCCCAGTACCAGCGGGCGATATACTCCTGCATGGGCATGGTCCCGAGGTTGTGATCATGATAACCGTGACCCCTGAGAACGATGCGTCTCAGACTGCCGCCGTTTTCTCCGGAAATTTCGACATAACCGTCCACCTCAGCCCTTGGAACACTCAAAAGCCACTGATGCCGGGAATTGGCCGCGCCATTGCCGTCTTTTTTTGTATACAGCGCCCGCCGGGTGACCTTGAACAGAAGTTCCGCACTGACCTTCCGATTGCGTGCAGGAAAGGCAAAATCAACGACAAGCCGGTACTCGTCCCTGAGCGCGTCATAGAGAAAGCGGCTGTTCTCGAACCGGAAACCGATCTGCTCCCTGTTGCACTCGAAAAGATCCTTACCGCCCTCCCTGATGAAATTGAGTGTTTCCCTGCCCTGCTCATAAAGCTGAAAGCTGAAGCCCGCATAGTCGGATGACAACGGAGGCGCTGAAACGGCCCTGCCTTTCCAGTCGTCATAGTGCTGCATGTAGTAGGGAGAGAAGGGAAAGCCTGAAAACCAGATGATTACGACGGAAACTCCGCTTGCCTTGTCTTCCGCGTCGAAATACCACCATTCATAGGCGCCCGGCTCCTGCATGTCGTGCCAGACTTCCTGATGAGGTTCTGTGGTGATATTCATACCGGGAATTATGCGGTTCTGCCATAAAAAGCCGCTACGCCAAATACAGGCTTTCTCATGGAAATCAAAAGGAATAAGGCTGGAAGTGAAGGAAGAAATGTGATCTGTGTTTCCCGGAGCAGCGAGGAACTGCGGAAAAACCTGGTGGACAGAGAGGGAATCGAACCCCCGACACAAGGATTTTCAGTCCTTTGCTCTACCAACTGAGCTATCTGTCCATGTTTGTGAGGCACATAATAACAAACACACTCCAAAAATCAAAAAGAAAAAAAACCGGAAAATATGATTTCCGATACAGGCCGGAGCGGCACCTTCCGTTCCGGCCTGCGGCGGCTATCCCTGCGCGGCCAACCGCTCGACCCCTTTTGCAACCCTGCGGAGCACGGCTTCCCTGCCCAGCACTTCAAGCATGTGATAGAGACTCGGACCGAAGCTGACCCCCGAAGCGAGAATTCTCAGGGGATGAATCAGAACGGCAGGTTTCAGGCCTCTGGGAGCGACAAACTCCTTGAGCGCAGCCTCGATCGTTTCGGCACTGAAGGGATCGAGAGTCTCGAGCACCGAAGAGAACTCCCGAAGAAGAGTGTTGGTTCCGGCTGTCCAGCGCTTCTGCACCGCCTCTTCCTCATAGGCCTCCGGCTCGAAGAAAAAGTAGGAAGAGAAAGTCACGAATTCATGCTCGAACCCAACCCTCTCGCGCATCAGCTCGATAACCTGTTCGAGATAACGGTCGCTGGTGATCACCTCTTTGGAGAGCGGGGTCTCCTTGCGAGCAAGTTCCGCCGAAAGCAGCGGTTTGATCGTCCTGATGATATCTGCCGCCGGACGGCTCTTGATATACTGCTTTTCAAGCCAGTTGAGCTTTTCGACGTTGAAGACGGCGCCGGCCTTGCCGACGCGTTCGAGTGAAAACTTCTCGATAAGCTCCTGGAGGCTGTAGACCTCCTGCTCGGTACCCTCTCCTTCATTCCATCCGAGCATGGCAACAAAGTTCACGATGGTGTCGCAGCTGTACCCCTTGCGGATATAATCCTCGACAGCCACATCGCCCTGGCGTTTGCTGAGCTTCGAACGATCCGGATTGAGCAGAAGCGGAAGGTGGGCGAACCGGGGCGGCTCCCACCCGAAAAACTCGTAGAGCAGCAGATGTTTCGGCATGGAGGGAAGCCACTCTTCACCCCGGATGATGTGCGTGAACTCCATGAGATGATCGTCGATAACGCTGGCGAAATGATAGGTCGGAAATCCGTCGGATTTCATGAGCACCTGATCGTCGATGGTCGAGGAGTCGAACTCAACAGGTCCCCTGATCATATCCTCGAACCATACCGAAACATAATCGGGGACTTTCATGCGGATCACATAGGGGACGCCTTCGGCCATTTTCTTTCTGACTTCGGAGGAAGGCATGGAACCGCCCATCTCCTCGGGCAGCCATTTCCGGTTGTATTTCGGCTGGAGTCCCTGTTTCAGCTGCAGCTGCCGGTTCTCTTCAAGCTCTTCGGATGTTGAAAAACAGTAGTAGGCGTTTTTGTCTTCAAGCAGACGGTCACAGTACTGGCGGTAGATATGCAGCCTTTCAGACTGGACGTAAGGGCCGTAGTTTCCTCCGTGCTCGGGGCTTTCGTCAGCCACAATCCCCGCCCATTCGAGCGTTTTGATGAGGTTGCGCTGCGCATCCTCCACTTTCCTGCTCTGATCGGTGTCTTCGATTCTGATAATGAAGTCCCCTTTCATTTTTTTTGCGAACAGGTAGTTGTAGAGAGCTGTCCGGAGACCGCCGACATGCAGATAACCTGTCGGAGAGGGAGCAAACCTGGTTCTGACCCTTTGAGCGACCATAATGTGACGTAAAACTGTTTATTGAATTTTCATTGACAGGAGATTGAATACCGGTGTCAGGAGCAATGAATTTATAAAAATCCCGCTGTTTTTTGAAGGGACAAAATCTCATGGCGCCCGAAGGCGATAAAAAAACCACTCCTGCACCCTCAAAAGCCTGCTTTCGGAAGCATTTAACAATAAACTTTTTGCATTCGATTGCAGTTTACTTTTAATTACTTTTAAAGGCGTAAGTTAACCTTGACTTGGCTTTTTCCTTCAATCACCGAGCGTATTTATGCCCGAACCCGGAAAAAAAAACACAGCAAAAGAGAGCAGCCGGAATATTTTCAGACCGGTACGCGATAGCAGACGGCAGCCGGATCGCGATCCGGAAAACAGCGGCGGCAGTCCGGCGAGGTTTCCCGGTTTTCTTGTAATCATGATGCTGGGACTTCTGTCGCTGTTTGTGTTCCAGCGGTTTTTTTCAGCTCCGGTAAATCCGGAAATCACCTACAACCATTACCGGAAGGTGCTTGACGGCGACCTTGTCACCGATGTCACGGTTGAAACCTATGCCGACCGATCGGCTAAACTGAACGGAAAACTGAAAACGCCCGCTCCGCTTGAACTGAAAAACAAAACCTTTCTGAAAACGGACCGGTTCAGCGTCACCATTCCCTCATTCACCACGGAACAGGCCGATCTGCTTGCGTCAAAAGGGATTCAGGTCACCGTCGAGGAGGGCGCCGACAGCATCAATACCTTACTGATGCTCTTCGCTCCCTGGATAATCTTCGGGCTGATTTACTTCTTCATGTTCCGGCGTATGGCGCAGCAGAACGGAGGCGCGGCGAAGAACATGTTCAGCTTCGGCAAGAGCCGCGCCAAGATGATCAGTGAATTCGACGTGAAGGTCAGCTTCAAGGATGTTGCCGGAGTTGACGAAGCTGTCGAGGAGCTGAAGGAGACCGTTGAATTTCTCACCAGTCCCGAAAAGTTCCAGAAAATAGGCGGCAAAATCCCCAAGGGAGTTCTGCTGCTCGGCCCTCCGGGAACCGGTAAAACCCTTCTGGCCAAAGCCATCGCCGGCGAAGCCAAGGTTCCATTCTTTTCGATCTCGGGTGCCGATTTCGTTGAAATGTTTGTCGGCGTCGGCGCTGCACGCGTGCGGGACCTGTTCGAACAGGCAAAGAAAAACGCTCCCTGCATTGTGTTCATCGATGAAATCGATGCGGTCGGCAGAAGCCGAGGAGCGGGTCTCGGCGGAGGGCACGACGAACGGGAACAGACCCTTAACCAGCTGCTGGTGGAAATGGACGGGTTTACAACAACCGACAATGTCATCCTGATCGCGGCGACAAACCGTCCGGATGTGCTTGATTCCGCACTGCTCAGACCGGGAAGATTCGACCGGCAGATCACCATCGACAAGCCCGATATTCGGGGAAGGGAGGCAATTATTGCCATCCACACGCGAAACACCCCGCTTGCCGGCGATGTAAGCATCTCCGTTCTCGCAAAAAGCACTCCGGGGTTTTCAGGCGCCGATCTGGCGAATCTGGTCAATGAAGCTGCGCTCATAGCCTCCAGAAGCGACAAGGAGAGCATCGACTCCAGCGATTTCGAGCAGGCCCGGGACAAGGTGCTTATGGGTCCGGAGCGGAAAAGCATGTACATTTCAGAGGAACAGAAAAAGCTTACCGCCTATCATGAGGCCGGTCATGTACTGGTAGCTGCCAATACCGAGGGTTCGGACCCCATCCACAAGGTAACCATCATACCGAGAGGCAGAAGCCTCGGGCTTACCGCATACCTTCCCCTCGAGGATCGCTACACCCAGAACCGGAAGTACCTGCTGGCCATCATCACCTATGCGCTTGGCGGCAGGGTTGCCGAAGAGCTGGTATTCAACGAAATCACCACCGGAGCGGCCAACGACATCGAACGGGCTACGGACCTTGCCCGAAGAATGGTGAGGCAATGGGGCATGAGCGACAAGCTCGGGCCGATCAATTACGGCGACAGTCATAAAGAGGTATTTCTCGGCAAGGATTACTCGCACATCCGGGAGTACAGCGAGGAAACCGCACTGCAGATCGACAATGAAGTCAGCAAGATCATTATCGAGTGCATGGACAATGCAAAAAGGATTCTCAGCGAGAAAAAAGAGCTGCTCCACCGCCTTGCCGATAACCTTATCGAGAAAGAGACACTGAATGCGGAAGAGATAGCCGCCATCATCGGTACAACATAGTGTCACGCGGTTTTTTTCCGGAGTAACAGAATGTCAACGCTTATGCAGACGGTTTTCATGCTCATTATAGGCCTGGCGGCAGGTATGCTGTCGGGGCTGTTCGGCGTCGGAGGCGGAATCATTATCGTTCCCGCACTGGTGCTGCTTTTCGGAATGAGCCAGCACAGCGCCAATGCAACCTCCCTTGTGGCCCTCCTGCTGCCTGTCGGTCTTCTCGGCATTATGGAGTATTACCGCTCCGGCAAGATCACCACGGAAAACATCTGGCTGGGGCTGGTTATTGCCGCCGGACTTTTCGCGGGCGCCTTTTTCGGCGCCAGAATAGCGACGTCGCTCTCAGGAGATCTGCTCCGTAAAGCTTTTGCGATTTTCACAGGAATTGTTGCCCTTCGTTTATGGTTTAAATAACTGCATACACTACAATAACCTAAGTCATCGTCACCATGGGAAACACAACCACTAAAGCTGATCTGGTCAATGTGATCGCTCACAAGACAGGCATGACAAAAAACGAAACCGAATCCGTGGTTGACTGCCTGTTCGAAAGCATCATCGAGTCGCTGAAGGCCGGCAAAAGAATCGAGATCAGGGGGTTCGGATCATTCAATATCCGGCACAAGAACCTGCGCCAGGCAAGAAACCCGAGAACCGGAGAGAAGGTAACGGTCGACCCTAAAAACGTTCCTACCTTTAAAATCTCCAAGGAGTTCAAGCACGCTGTAAGCGAAAGCCTCAAGAACGGCGCGGGCTAGCCGTAGAGGCGCCGGGAGCGAGGGAACTGAACCGGGACTTTGGGCATACGCACGCCCGAAAAACCCGGTAACCGCCAGATTACAGCTCGAAGGGATCCTTGATGATGTTAAAGGCGATATCTTTATGTTTATGCTGAAAGCAGGCCTGAATGTAGTGAAGATTTTCCGGTCTGAATATATCGGAGCCTTTTTCTGCAGCATGCAGAACGATATGGCCTTTGTGATGACCCAGCTCCCTGCCGAGATCGCTCCATTTCCTGAAGACCAGATTGGTGAACGACTCTCCTTCCCTGACCCCCAGCGTTGCAGGATCGGAAAGATCCGTAATGATCTCCGGGGATGAGAGCAGTGACATTTCTTTTCCGATCCAGATGCTTACCAGATCGAAATGAAAGGGGAAAAAAACGGAGTTCCCGAGATAGAACCCTTTCTCCCCGTTGCTTATTGCCTCGGTAAAGCGCTTCATGACCTGGAAACGTTAATGGTTGAAGAACAGAAGCCATATCACCGCAAAAAACGGAACGAGCACCGGAACCGAATATTTGTAGATATACTCGAGGAAATCCGGAACGTCCACTTCCGCCTGGGCTGCGATATTTTTCACCATGAAATTGGGTGCATTGCCGATGTAGGTCATCGCGCCGAAAAAGACCGAAGCAACAGTGATGGCCATCAGGTAAAATTCCGAAGAAACATCACCCTGAACCGGGGAAGCCACCCCTTCGGCAAACATCTTTACCGTAGCAGGGGAACCGATATCGAGGCCGAACTTACCGAGGGCGCCGGCAAGAAAGTTCAGGTAGGTTGGCGCATTGTCCAGAATCCCTGAAAGAGCGCCGGTCATCCAGTAAAAAGCCGTTACGGAAAAATCACCCGCATGTACTGAGGCATAAGCTCCAATCAGTTCGAGAGCCGGAATCATGGTGGCAAAAATGCCGATGAACAGAAATGCGACCTCCCTGATCGGTTCAAAGTTGAACTCATTGCCCTTCAGCGCTTCATGATCCGCAGTTTTGTAGGCTGCGACCGATACGCCCAGAAGAATCAGCTCCCGGATACCGAAAGGCAGATGGAAAAGCTTCTGAAGACTCGGAAAGCCGTCGATGACCGCCGGATCAAGAAAGACCGCGGCAATGATCATGGCGAGATAGATAAAATTCTTTTTCCCCGCAATGACGATGCCACCATGCTGCTCACCCGCTGAATGGCCGGCATCTCCGGCTTTTGCGTCAAACAACATGAACAGAATAACCAGACCGGCCACCGTAACCGCCCAGGGAAGCCACACTTTCGATATCACCCAGAAAAAAGGCACGCCTTTGAGAAAACCAAGAAAAAGCGGCGGATCGCCGATCGGAGTCAAGGCTCCGCCGATATTGCTGATGATAAAAATAAAAAATACGATATGAAACGCCTGAAGGCGACCCTCGTTGATCCTCATGAATGGCCTTATGAGGAGCATCGACGCCCCGGTAGTACCGATAAGATTCGAGAGCAGGGCGCCGAAAAGAAGAAGCATGCCGTTGACGAACGGCGTGCCCCTTCGTTCGATCTTGATGAGAATGCCGCCGGATACCACAAAAAGCGATGCTATCAGTGCGATAAAGGCAAGATATTCTTCCAGGGTATGTCTGAGAACATGCACACCATGCTCCATCAAGAACCCGTAATAAAGCGCGACAACTCCCCCCAGGCCGATAGAAACATTCCTGTAGTTGTGTTCCCAGAAACGGTGGTAAAGAAGCGGACCGGTTGCAATCATGAGCAAAAGCAGCACGAAAGGCGCAACAAGCCAGACCGGAGGAAGGTGTCCTGCTGAAGAGACCGCTTCACCGGCAGCAAACAGCGGAGAGCTGCCGGCAAGGGCGAAAAACGGGAAAAACAAAAAGACAGGAAGTGCTTTGTTAATCCGGTTCATGGCCAAACTGGTCAAAAAATGAATGGGAATTATGTCAATCTCCTTCAAAATCGGTAAGTGCATAAATGTCGTAGCCTTTTTCGCGAATCTTCCGCTCACCGCCGACATCGGGAAGGTTGACGATAAAGGCCATCTCGGCAACAACGCCACCGACTTTTTCCACCAGAGCCGCGGCAGCAAGCGCCGTACCCCCGGTTGCAAGAAGATCGTCGACAAGCAGCACCCTTGTGCCTTTTTCCAGCGCATCCATGTGAATCTCGATCTTGTCGCTGCCGTATTCGAGCTCATATTCCTGGGAAACCACATCCGCCGGCAATTTCCCGGGTTTCCTGACAGGAACGAATCCTTTGCCGAGCGTGTAGGAAAGCGCTCCGCCGATAATGAATCCACGAGCTTCAATGCCTACTATCACATCAAAATCAACCCCGTTCTGCAGATAGTGCTGGGTAAAGCTGTCGATCACAAGACGAAACCCCACCGGGTCCTTGATCAGGGTAGTGATGTCACGAAACATGATCCCTTTTTTAGGATAATCGGGAATCGAACGGATTCGGGATTTAATAGGCATGGAATAAACGGGTTTAAGGGTTGCAAGCGTCGGGCCACAGAAGAAATCGAGCACTTAAAATAACAGTCTCCCCTGTAAATTCAAATCATGGTCCATCTCTCCGATCACTACGGGCACAAGCATCCCCTTCAACCGCTCTGCATCGCCCTCGAAACCTTCAGCTGCCGCTGTAACCTGCAGATAATTTGAGGTATACCCGCTGCAGCATACCCTTCCGCTCTCGTCGCGCATGCACGTCTCAACAAGCACCTTGCGTTCTTTTCCCAGAAAGCCTGCCGTATAGGAGGATTTTTTCCGGATGCCAAGCTCGATAAGCATGCCACTGCGCCGCTCAATATCAGCAGGCAGGGAAAGTTTCCGCTCCCCGGATGCCGTCTGGGAAGCAAGCCGCGTACCGGGACGAACAGAGCAGGTAAAAACATGCAGGTAGGCAGCCGGAAGTCCCTCGATGAAGCGGTACATATCCTGGAAATCCTCTTCGCTCTCCCCGGGATATCCGGCAATGACATCGATACCGATGGCACAATCAGGAATGCTCTCCACCGCTCTCATGACGCGCTCCCGGTAGACTGCGGTCGTGTATCTTCTCCCCATAGCCTTCAGCACCCGGTCTGAACCGCTCTGCAGCGGCACATGAAAATGAGGCGCTATTTTTTGTGAGCAGGCCACGACATCCAGGAGCCTGTCGTCGAGAATATCCGGTTCAAGGGAACTCACCCTGATACGGTCCAGTTCAACCAGCTCAAGCATCCGGAGCAGTCCGGCAAGACCGGTTCCTTCCGAACGGTAATCGCCGATATTGACGCCGGTCAGCACAATTTCGCGATATCCTGATGCGGCAAGCGCGTGCGCACGCTCGACAATCATCGCCACCGGAAGGGAGCGCGAACGACCCCGAGCCAGGGGGATGGTGCAGTAGGCGCATCCGTAATCACACCCGTCCTGGATCTTCAGAAAAGCCCGTGTTCTGGAAACTCCGGAATGTTCCGGCAGGGAGTAACCCGCATGGATCTCTTCCATTCCGCAGACATCCGAGACCTGCACGAGCGGAGCTTCCGGCCTCGTCTCGAAAATTTCCCGATAGAGGCCTGTCCTGAATTTATCGTTGCTGCCGAGAACGCCATGAACACCCTCGATACCCGAAAGCCGGAGAGGCTGCAGCTGGGCATAACAGCCGATTACCACAACGACACTCTTCGGATTACGTTTTATAAGCTTCCGTATTTTCTGGCGGCATTTCTGTTCGGCCTGTTTTGTAACCGCACAGGTGTGAACAACGATCATATCCGCACCCTTTTCGACAGAGGAAAGCTGCCAGCCCTCCGCAGAAAGCCGATCGAGTATCGCCGATGTTTCGGAATAATTCAGTTTACATCCCAGTGTTACCGCGGCAACACTCGGCAAACCCGTTTTACTCATCGCAGTTATCTGTTTTTTTCATTCCGTTTTGCATCAGGAACGGAAAATGTGCAAAACACTATCCGATACAACCCTCATCGCATCAATTTGCATGCACAAAGGCATTCTTTTATATTCACGATTGTTATCGATCTGTATCATTTCAATCAGAAAAGGCACTATTCGAACATGATGAAAAAAGATGCTGCATCACCCGACAAGTATGATCTTTTTATCCAGAAGATTGATCATTTTCAATCCCTTGTAAAAGAGAAAAAAAATCTTCAGGAAAAAATCATGCTCTTGCAACGTGAGTTCCAGGAAAAAATAAAACTGCTTGAAGATGAGCTTTCCGCAATACTGAAAAAACTTGAACTCAATCTCCCAAAACTTGAAGTCACCGATCCGGCTCAAACAGGTTTTTCCCGGTTCGGGCGCGGACAGCTTGGAAAATCGGTCAAGGATCTGCTCCGCTCAAATCCGGAACGTGCATTCAAACCGAAAGAAATTGCTGACGCGCTCAATACCAAAAGCACAACCGTAAGCCTCTGGCTGAACAAATACGGCATGACCGATGAAGAAATCGAACGCATTCCTTCAGGCTCAGGCAGTAAACGGTTTGTTTACAAAATCAGGTAACCCAGCAAAAAAATCATCTATCGGCTTATAGAAAAAGCGCAATGTTTGCGCTTTTTCCATTCCATGCTTTTCCCTGTTTTTTCGAATACCTGAATAAACCGGAACATTCTTTCAGTAACCGATACTTCGCCGGTTTCTTACAAAATTCAGGCCGAGCGCCACCATGATCATGTTGCCGAGCAGTGAAGAACCCCCGTAGGAAACAAACGGCAGCGGCACGCCGATAACAGGAATAAGCCCGAGCGTCATACCTACATTGATGACGACATGAACCGTAAGAAGCGATGCATAACCGGCAAAGGTCAGTTCGACAAACCGGTTTTTGATGGAAAAAACAATACGGATAAACCGAAGAATCAGGACAAGGAAAAAACCAAGCAACAGAACCGATCCTATAAAACCAAGCTCTTCTGCAATGACACAGAAAATAAAATCGGTCCACTGGGCGGGAATGAAACGAAGCTGCGTCTGCGTTCCTTCAAGAAACCCCTTGCCGAAAAAACCGCCGGAACTGATCGCTATTTTCGCCTGCAGCGCATTATAGCCCGCCCCCTGCGGATCCGACATGGGATCGAGAAAGGTCTGAATCCTTTTCATCTGATGGGGCTTGAGAATCTCTCCGGCAAAACGGTGCGTAAAAAGTGAGGCGAGCAGGCCGGCAGAGGTAACGGCAAGCTGATGCATGTGAAATTTCTTTTTGAGAAACACCAGCCCGAAAAACATAAGCAGGGCAAGACCGAAAATGAAATAGATGTTGAAAAAACCGCTGAGCATGAGCACAACGGGTATGACGAGCAGCAGCAGCAGATAGAAATCGAATCCCGCCATAATGATCATCGGCGCTATAAATGAAAGGCAGGTAAGGGTTGTCCCCATATCGGGCTGCAGCATGATCAGCAGTGCGGGAAAGAGGGGAATAGCGAGCGCAATAAAAAGATGGGGTATCGAACGGATATCGGTTTCATCTTCGGAAAGGAAACGGGCAAGCGCAAGAATCGTTGTCATCTTGGCTATTTCCGAAGGCTGGAAACTGAAAAAACCGATACGGACCCAGCTTGTCTGCCCGGCGATTTTCTTACCGAAAACAAGTACCGCTACAAGCAGCACCACCCCGACAAGATAAAAGATATATGAATTATCGCGTATGAACCGGTAATCGTTGAAATACACGAACAGCATGACAAAGGCGCCGATACACCCCCATGCAAGCTGCCGGTAAAACAGAACCGTCTCTCCCGCACCGTTGGTTGCGCTGTATATTGCCAGAAGCCCGAGAATAATGAGGCCGGCAGTAGCGACGAGAAGCCAGATGTCAAGTTTGCCTTGTTGTTCCATTTCGCGCTTTCCAGCATCTTTTTCTTCCCCATCCGCGGAGAATTCTGTATCGTACACAGAGATTTGCCATCCTCTGCATCACTGTTTCAACCCTACCTTTCATGGATACTTCATCGTTCTCGTGCGGCTTCGCTGTTATTGCCGGACCGCCGAATGCAGGCAAGTCAACACTGCTGAACAAGCTGCTTGACTGTAAACTTTCTATTGTAACACCTAAACCGCAAACTACAAGAAAAAAAATAACCGGCATCTACCATGACGAGCGGTGCCAGATCATTTTTCTCGATACTCCGGGCATCATGCAGCCGCAGCAGAAGCTCCATGAATCGATGCTTGCCATCACCCGCAAGACACTTGAAGAAGCCGACGCGGTTATCGCCCTGATTCCCTATACGAAAGGCGCCGAACCTTTTGACATCGATTTCGCCGCCGAACTCTTCAATGCATGGCTGAAACCTGCAGGGAAACCGGTAATCGCCGTGCTGAACAAGTCGGATCTCGTTAGCCGTGCAGTACAGGAAAAAGCCGAATCGGTGATGGCCCGGCTCTTCTGTCCCGCCTCCGTTATCTCCGTTTCAGCACTGGAAGGAACCGGACTGAAACAGCTTGTCGACGTCCTCGTTCCGTTTCTTCCGATGAACGATCCGCTCTATCCTGAAGATATACTGAGCACTGCCCCGGAACGGTTTTTCGTATCGGAAATCATCAGGGAAAAAATCTTTCTCCTTTACGGCAAGGAGGTCCCCTATGCAGCGGAGGTTGTGGTCGATGAATTCAGGGAACAGCATGAAAACGACCCGTCGAGAAAGGATCTTATCCGCTGTTCGATTGTCGTCGAACGCGACACCCAGAAACAGATCCTGATCGGCAGCGGCGGCAACGCCCTCAAGAAACTCGGAAAAGCCGCCCGTACCGATATCGAGGAACTGCTGGGCAGACCGGTTTTTCTCGAACTCTTCATAAAAGTCAGACCCGACTGGAGAAAGAAACAGAACCTTCTGAAAAGCTACGGCTACTGAGGAAAAGCACTATCGATCCTGCCGGAAACAACGATCGACCCGGAGCAGACGCACAACAAAAAAGCCTCCCCTGAAACAGGAGAGGCTTTTTTGTAACAATTACAGTACCGGCAAGCCGAATCACTTCGAATCGCCGCCTTTTCTGTCGCCGGACTTTGCCTGCGGTTCGAGTTCAGCGGTAGCATCCTCGATCTCTTTCTTTTCGTTCGGATGAGCCTGGAGATAGGCTTCGATCTCCTCCTTGCTCTTGTCCTTGAAATATTCGAGAGCCGAAAGAATGATCCTCTTGTTCTCCTTGTCGAACTCGATCACACGGAGAGGAAGCTCATTGCCGACAGCAAACGAGGAGTGGATATCCTTCACGCCGCCCTGAAGCAGATGCGATACCGGCACGAAGCCGTCTACATCGCCGGGAAGAATGACGATGACGCCCTTCTCGATGATCTGGGAGATATTTCCCGGTGTTTCAGCGCCTACGGCATATTTCTGTTCGAACTCATCCCACGGATCAGGATTGATCTGCTTGTGGCCGAGCGCAATACGGCGGGCGTTGACATCGAATTTAAGCACCTTGACTTCGAGTTCCTGGTTTTTCTTGACCAGTTCGCTTGGATGGCGGATCTTCTTCGTCCACGAAAGGTCGGAAATATGCACCAGACCGTCTACTCCGGCTTCAAGCTCGACAAACACACCGAAATCGGTGATATTGCTGACGGTGCCCTTGTGCAGCGATCCCTCGATGTACTTTTCGGAGAGCGCGATCCAGGGGTCCTCGTTGACCCGTTTCATGGAGAGAGAGAGCTTGGTGTGCTCTTTGTCGATATTGAGAATCACGCACTCAACCTCCTGGCCGAGGGTGACAAACTGACCCGGATGCTTGATATGCTGGGTCCAGCTCATTTCGGAAATGTGGACAAGACCCTCGATGCCTTTCTCGATCTCCACGAAGGCTCCGTAATCGGTAATGGAAACCACCCGGCCGTTCGCCTTGGAACCCACCGGGTACTTGATCTCGATATTTTCCCAGGGATGGGCTTCGAGCTGCTTCATACCGAGAGAGACTCGCTTGGTGTTCTCGTCGAAACCGACGACAACAACCTTGATCGGCTGGTCAAGCTCGACAACTTCCGAAGGATGGTTGATTCTGCCCCAGGTGATGTCGGTGATATGTACAAGACCGTCGAGACCGCCGAGATCGACAAAGATACCGAAATCGGTGATGTTCTTGACCGTGCCCTCGAGCACCATGCCCACCTTGATATTGGCAAGCATCTCTTCGCGGCGTGCGGCGTACTCCTCTTCGAGGATGACCTTGTGGCTGACGACGATATTCTGCGTGACGGGATTGATCTTGACGACCCTGAAGTCCATCGTCTGGCCGACAAGAGCATCGAAATCGCGAACCGGTTTGACATCGATCTGCGAACCGGGAAGGAAGGCCTCGACACCGGACAGGGAAACCGTCATACCGCCCTTGACGCGGTTGATGATCCTGCCGTTGATGATCGTGTCATTTTCAATTGAATCGTAAATCTTGTCCCAGATTCTCAGGACATCGGCCTTCTTTTTGGAAAGAATGAGCTGGCCCATCTTGTCTTCGATGTTTTCGAGGTAAACCTCGACTTCATCGCCGACCTTGACTTCACCCTCTTCCTCGTCGCGGAACTCAAGCAGGGAGACGATGCCCTCCGACTTGTAACCGACGTCGATGGTGACGTCCTTGTTGGAAATGGAGACGATACGGCCTTTGACGATCTCGTCTTCCCTGATTTCACTCAGCGTGCTCGTATAGAGCTTTTCCATCTCGGCAAGTGCCGCGGAATCGTAGTGAGCGAAGACTTTGACCTTTTTTCTTGCGGGCCGTTCCTGGACTTTCTTCTCCAGCGTTAGTGTTTCTGGCATTAAATGTTTTCCTTCCTCTCTTGTGATTTACCCTCGGTGCCGCGAGAGATTTCAGCACCCGGTTTTTAGGTTAATGAAACAACAAAACCCTCTTCAGGCGGGAACCCGCTATCCTTCACGCTGCAGCAATGCAAGTGCCAGATCGCGGACCATCTTCACCTGCTCGTCAATGCTCAGCTCCGAGGTATCGATTTCAATGGCATCGGGATGCTTTTTCAGGGGCGCAAGAGCCCGCTGTGCATCAGCCCTGTCCCTTTCGACGATCTCCCTTTCGAGCATGCCCGGATCCGGCAGATCGCTTCCTGAAGCACCTTTAGCGACCAGTTCGGCATAACGCCTTGCCGCCCGCTCACGGGCGTCGGCGATCAGAAAAATTTTCAGTTCGGCATCGGGAAACACAACCGTACCGATATCCCGGCCATCCATGACAACACCTTTCAAACGCCCCATCTCCTGCTGCATCAGGCGAAGCCTCTGGCGAACGGGCCCCAGAGAGCTGATAAAACTGACCTCGCGGCTGACACGGTTTTCCCTGATAGCCGAGGTAACATCCCTGCCATCGAGAAAAACCCGGTCATCACAAAAGGTGATGGACAGGTCCTGCAACAACGCTTCAATGGAATCGGGTAAGGACCGGACGGTGTCGATCATGCCCAGCTCGAGAACCTTCAGGGTAACGGAACGGAACATTGCACCGGTGTCGATATAGGTATAACCCAGCATTTCCGCTACTTTGCGGGCGGTAGTACTCTTACCGGAAGCTGCCGGTCCGTCGATGGCGATAATGATGCGTCTGTTCCCTGTCGTGTGTTTCACAAGCATTTTGACTTAGCCTGCAATTTTATAAAATAAATTTGCTTTTTCCAAACTTAATGATTACATGTTAACAACCTGTGCCACCCTGGGGCACGCTTTTACGTAAACACCTCTTCCTTGTATCGATATGTCTCTCCGCTGCGGGATTGTCGGATTGCCGAATGTCGGAAAATCGACACTGTTCAATGCCATTACCGCCAAACAGGCTGAAGCGGCGAATTACCCCTTCTGCACCATAGAACCCAACGTCGGCACGGTTCTGGTGCCCGATGAACGGATGCAGTTGATTGCCGATGTGGTCAAAACGCCGACACTGGTTCCGGCCACACTTGAAATCGTCGATATCGCAGGCCTTGTCAAGGGCGCCAGTAAAGGCGAGGGCCTGGGAAACCAGTTCCTTTCGCATATCCGGGAGGTCGATGCCATCGTGCATGTCGTCCGGTGTTTCGACGACAGCAATATTATTCATGTGGAGGGAAAAATCGATCCTGCCGACGACATCACGACCATCGAAACGGAACTGATGCTTGCAGACCTCGACAGCATGGAACGGAGGATAGAAAAACTCCGGAAAAACGCACGGAAGGAAAAAGATCTGCTGCTGCAGGTGGAACTTGCCGAACGGATCATTGCCGGACTTTCCGAGGGAGTTCCCGCAAGAGCCATCATTCAGGATGCCGAAGAAAAAGAGCTCTCCCGCCAGTTTTTCCTGCTCACCACAAAACCTATTCTCTACGCGGCAAATGTTGCCGAAACCGATCTGCCCGGGGGCAATGCCTATACGAGGCAGGTAGCGGAAATCGCTGCGGAATCCGGCTCCAAAATGCTGATCATCAGCGCAAAAAGCGAAGCGGATATATCCGAGCTTCCCGAAGAGGAGCGCCCGGAATTCCTTGAAAGCCTCGGCCTCGAGATGTCCGGGCTTGACCGGGTCATCAAAACCGCATATGATCTGCTCGGCCTGCAGACCTACTTTACTGCCGGTGAAAAAGAGGTGCACGCATGGACTATCCGCAAGGGAGCCGCCGCTCCGGAAGCTGCAGGCGCCATCCATTCAGATTTCGAGAAAGGCTTCATCAGGGCCGAAGTCATGTCGTACCGGGATCTCATCGAACTCGGCTCGGAACAGAAGGTAAAAGAGGCCGGGAAACTGCGATCCGAAGGACGCGATTATATTGTCAAAGACGGAGATGTCATTGTGTTCAGGTTCAATGTGTAACCTTTAACGATTCTCTTCAGCCGGTGCATCATCGTAAAACAACTCCTGAAAGCCCGATAGGCATTTTCGACTCGGGTGTCGGCGGCCTGACCGTCGTGAAGGCGATGCAGGCACTGCTGCCCGCCGAAAAAATAATCTATTTCGGCGACACCGCAAGGGTCCCCTACGGTTCGAAATCTCAGGTCACCATTCGCAAGTACGCCCAGGATGACACCGCCATTCTGATGCGATACCAGCCGAAAATGATAATTGTCGCCTGCAATACCGTTTCGGCACTGGCGCTTGATGTCGTAAAAAAAGCGGGTGGAAGCATTCCCGTGATCGGGGTACTCGATGCCGGCGCCGAACTTGCCGTCAGCGTAAGCAGAGGAAAACATATCGGCGTGATCGGCACACAGGCTACCGTCTGCTCGAATGCCTATGCGTGCGCCATCAACACCATCGATCCGGATATCGAGGTCTACTCGAAGGCATGCCCGCTCTTCGTTCCGCTGGCTGAAGAGGGGTTCACCGATCATCCCGCAACCCGCCTTATCGCAGAAGAGTACCTCAGGGAATTCCACACAGAGCATATCGATACCCTGGTACTCGGATGCACCCACTACCCGATCCTGCGCAACATGATCGCAGAGACCGTCGGACCTGACATCCGCATCATCGATTCGGCTGAAGCCGTCGCACAAAGGGCAAAAGCGCTGCTCGAGGAAACCGGCATGCTGCATACATCCGGAGAACCGGCAAACCCCCATCTGCTTGTCAGCGATCTTCCCCAGAAATTCAGCATGCTTTACCGGCTCTTCATGAGCGCCGACATGCCCGATGTCGAGCTTGTCGACGTCTGAACCGGAACCTCCTCCGGAAACGTTAGCCTGCTCATGGATTTCCCATGATTTTTTGTCTTGACGGCCGGGGATGTTACTTTTGTCTGTTTGACTCGTTACTTTTGATTCTGTTACCGTTATCAACGTGAAAATAAACCTCGACAGAACATCATCCGGGTTCTGCATCGGTGTGCAGGGCACCATCCACGTGGCGGAAGAAAAACTCGCTGCAAAAGAGCGGCTGTTCTCGCTTGGCGATGTTGTCCACAACGAAGTGGAGGTAAAGCGCCTGGAGAAACTCGGCCTCACCACCATCGATGAAGCCGCTTTCGAGGCGCTCAGGGATTCGAGTGTGCTTGTCAGGGCACACGGCGAACCGCCGGAAACCTACAGCAAAGCGAAACGGAACAACCTCGATATTACCGACACCACCTGCCCGGTGGTATCGAAACTGCAGCGCACCGCACGCCTTCTCGACCGGCTGGGTTACCAGGTGGTCATTTACGGCAAACGCGCCCATCCTGAAGTCGTCGGCATCAACGGACACTGCGGCAACCGCGGGGTTATCATCAAACATGCCGATCTGTCGGATCCGGAAGAACTGGAAAAGCTCGATACCGGAAAAAAAACCGCGCTGATCTCGCAGACCACCATGGACGTGCCCGGTTTTTATGAACTGAAAGCGAATCTCGAAACCCGTTTCGCTTCGGCTGCAGGCGAGCCGACAAAGCCCTGGACGGAGGTCAGGGACATCGATATCACTGCGGCCATAACCGGTCAGCGCCCCATGCCCCGCACGGTATTCAAAGACACTATCTGCCGGCAGGTTTCGAGCCGGAACCGGAAACTCCATGAGTTCGCACTGGCAAACAGCTGCATCATTTTTGTGGCCGGAAAGAAAAGCTCGAACGGCCAGGTGCTTTACGGCATCTGCCGGGCAGCCAATCCGAGGAGTTATTTCATCGAGGATGTCGAAGACATCCTGGAATCCTGGTTTGAAGGCACTGAAGGCGGCGCCGTCGAGAGCGTCGGAATCTGCGGTGCGACATCGACGCCGATGTGGCTGCTTGAAAAGGTTGCAGGATTCATCGACAGGCGTTTTAACCATTGAGCTGCTCCCCCGGGCGCTCCTGAACCGATCAACCGACCATGAATGATCTGAGCCTTACCATAAACGGCAAAACCGTTTCCGCATCTCCGGGCATGTCGATTCTTCAGGCCGCACTCTCGGCGGGAATCGCCATACCGACACTCTGTTTCGACAAAACGCTTGAATCGACCGGCTCCTGCTGGATGTGCATCGTGGAGCTCAAGGGGAAAAACCGTTTCGTTCCGGCATGCAGCACCGCAGCCTCGGAGGGTATGGTTGTAGAAACCGAAAACCCTGAACTGCACGACATGCGGCGGCAGAGCCTGGAGCGCATTATCGACCTCCACTGCGGCGACTGCATGGGGCCCTGCGAACTCTCCTGCCCGGCAGGCTGCAACATTCCGGATTTCATATCGGAAATCAGGCGGCATGAGAACGGCGAAGCGATCAGGATCATCAAGGAGACCATTCCCCTTCCGGGCATTCTCGGACGGGTATGCCCGGCACCCTGCGAAGACGAATGCCGGCGCCACGGCGTGGATGAACCGGTTTCTATCTGCGCACTCAAACGGTATGCCGCAGACCGGGACATGGAACGTGCCGACCGCTATGTTCCGGAAATCCCGGAAAAAACCGGCAGAACTGCAGCGGTGATCGGGGCTGGTCCCGCCGGACTGAGTGCCGCCTATTATCTGCTCGCTCTTGGCCACGATGTCACCATATTCGACGCCAACGAAGCGCCTGGCGGCATGATGCGTTACGGCATACCCCGCTTCCGGCTTCCGGAAAACGTGATCGAAAAGGAGATAGAGCCTCTGCGGCAGATGGGAGCCCGGCTTCGCATGAACGCCGTGCTCGGACGGGATATCACCATCGCATCGCTCCGGGAGGATTTCGATGCAATCTTCATAGGCATCGGCGCGTCAAAAGCCTCTCTGATGGGCATTCCCGGAGAAGATGGGCCGTTCGTTGCCAGCGGCATTGCGTTTCTGCGCGACGTTGCATGCGGCAAAACCGTTCATCCGGGAAAAAGCGTACTGGTCGTCGGTGGAGGCAATACGGCAATCGACGCTGCCCGCACGGCGCTGCGGCTTGGAGCGGAAAAGGTGACCATTCTCTACCGGAGAACACGCAGCGAAATGCCGGCCAATCAGGCAGAAATCGAAGAGGCTCTTGCAGAAGGCGTCAGGCTGCACCTGCTTGCCGCACCGGTATCAATAGCATCAACTGGAAGAGCCGCTGCCATTACGGCCGTAGCCATGCAGCCGGGAGAACCGGATGAAAGCGGCAGAAGAAGACCGGAGCCGATTGCCGGTTCGGAATTCACGCTCCATGCCGATACCGTGATTTCCGCCACCGGACAGCAGGTACACTGCCCTGCGGAAGCCGTACCGGGCATCGCGCTGAACCCGAACGGCACGCTTTCGGTCAATGCGGAAACCCTCGAATGCTCAGCAACAGGCGTATTTGCAGGAGGGGACTGCGTTACCGGCGCCGATATCGCCATCCGCGCCGTTGCACAGGGGAAACGGGCGGCTTATTTCATCGACCGCTTTCTGAAAGACCTGCCGGCAGAAGAACACACAACGCCCTTCAACTCATCCTACGGACCGAGAGACAAGGCGCCGGCAGCGTTCTATGAACGGACACCTTCCGCGCCACGGGTACCGGTACCGGAACTTGAACCGGAAATCAGAACCGGAGGGTTCATGGAGGCGGTTACCGGGTTCGGCAGTGCCGATGCCATTACGGAAGCCGAAAGGTGCCTGCAGTGCCGATGCAAGGCTATCGAAACCTGTCGTCTCCGCGATCTTGCGGCAAAATACCTGCCGGACTACACCTGCCGTCAGCAGGAGCACCCGGAATTCAGTATTTCGGCAACGCCGGACATTCTTCTTGAACGCGAGAAATGTGTAGACTGCGGCATCTGCGTAAGAACGCTCGAAGCGTGCGCATCGCCGGAGCATCCGGATTATCACAAGCTTGCCGCATCATGCCCTACGGGAGCGCTGAGCGAGCCGCTGGTGAACCGTTAGGCAAGATACCGCAAAGTATTTTATTTTAAGGATTTCAACAGTCCGAACAGCTCTTTGAGCATGGCTCCGAGACGGACGAGCGACAAGGAAACGGTATCCTTCGCCTGGCGGAAGAATTCAGGGGCATCACCGCCACTCAGCTGAAGCCAGGCTGCATAGAGCAATCCCGCAGCGACGGCGACAACAAGAAGCTGAAGAGCTCTTCTGAAAAACGAAAACACTGCCAGAACGGCGGCGACAAGCACGACCGAAAGCAGCAGCGGATTTCCGGAGAGGAGTTCGAAAAACTGTTCCATGTTCCTGTTATAAATATTCCTCGATAACCATCGAAACGGCCTTTGAAGGGGACGCGCTGGCAAGTTTGTCGCGAGCTTCGAGCAGTTCCTTGCGCATGAGGCCGGCACGGACGGGATCATCGAGCAGAAGCCCGACCTCCCTTGCCATCCCTGCAGCATTTGCCTCATGCTGAATAAGCTCCGGCACGGCCTGGTCCGAAGAACCGAGCCCCCTGGCGACAATGTTGGCCAGAGAGATGCTTTTGAGTTTCACGAGCCGTTTTCCGATCTGGTAGTTCAGCCACCCCGTCCGGTAAACCACAACCATCGGAAGCCCGAAACAGAGCGCTTCGAGTGTCGCCGTCCCTGAGGTGACAAGCGCCACGGAGCTGTACTTCATCACGTCATGGCCGGGGCATTCGACAATCCTTATCCGGCTGTCTCCCGGAGCGTACTCCTGCCAGCGATAGTCGAGGTGAGGCGCCCGACCGAGAAGAAAAACCGCATTGCGGGTCCCGGCGAGCATCCCTGCAGCTCCGAGCATCTCGGGCAGCATCATCGATATCTCCTGACGCCGGCTTCCGGGAAGCAGGCCGACCAATACCGCGCCTTCTTCGATTCCGTGTGCCATCCTGAAATCGGAGGAAGAATGAAGCGGTTCTTCATGAAGCTCTTCGATAACCGGATTACCGACAAATTCGGCCATCACGCCGTGACGACGGTAGAACGCGACCTCAAAATCGAAAATCACCAGCAGACGATCTACCGTTTCGCGTATTTTCCTAACCCTGCCCTCTTTCCATGCCCATACCTGAGGAGCAATGTAGTAGATGACCGGAATGCCGAGATCATGAAGAAAACGGGACATCATGAGATTCATGCCGGGATAGTCGACCAGCAGAGCCACATCGGGTTTCTCCTCCATTATCAGCGCCTTCATCTCCCGTATCACCTTTTTGAGAAAACCTGCGTGACGCAGCACATCGACAAACCCCATGATGCTCATCTGACGGGTATCGTAAGCAAGTTCGGCTCCAAGTCCCCGAAGCCGCTCCCCTCCGATGCCGAACACCCTGACATCGGGCCTCCGGTCGAGCAGGCAGGCAATCACCCCTGCTGCGTGCATGTCGCCCGAAACCTCTCCGGCCAGAACAAAAAGCTTCCTCGGCATCAAAAACGGCTGATAATTGGATGAACGAAAGGGAAACTGTATTTTAGTCATCTGAAAAAAAACGCCGTACGGCATTTCAAATCCCATTATATCAAAAACAGAAAAGAATGCAAGTCAAATTCGGTACTGACGGATGGCGTGCGATTATCGCAAAGGATTATACATTCGACAACCTCAAGCTTGCCGCACTGGCAACGGCCCGATATATTCATACCCGACCCGAAAAGGCAAAAGGAATATGCATCGGATACGACACCCGGTTCATGTCGAAAGAGTTTGCGGAATTCACCGCAGGAGTGATCTCCTCGCAGGGTATCAAGGTATATCTCGCCGACAGTTTTGTGTCCACCCCGGCGGTATCGCTTTTCACCAAAGCCCGGCAGCTTGCCGGAGGCATCGTCATTACCGCATCTCATAACCCTCCCGTCTATAACGGATTCAAGGTCAAGGCCGCCTACGGAGGGCCCGCCCATCCTGAAGCGATTGCTGAAATCGAGCGCTACCTTGCCGAAATCGATCCCGACACGAATGTCACGCCCGACAGCAAGCTGATTGAAACAGCCGATCTGAAAACATTCTACATGAACCACATCAAGGCGAACGTCGATCTGCAGCTCATTCGCAACTCGCGCATCAGAATCGCCCATAACGCCATGTACGGAGCCGGACAGGACATCATCAACCGGCTTTTCGACGAGTCCATGGTGAACTGCTACCACTGCACCATCAATCCCGGATTCGGCGGCATCAATCCGGAACCGATGCCGCAGTACATCGGAGAATTCGTGGAATTTTTCCGGGAGGTCGAAACCGATGTAGCTATCATCAACGACGGAGATGCGGACAGGGTCGGCATGCTTGACGAACACGCCTGCTTCGTTGATTCCCACAAGCTTTTCGCCCTTATACTCAAATACCTTGTCGAAGACCGTCAGCAGCACGGCGAAGTGGCAAAAACGTTCGCCCTGACCGATATTATCGACAGAATCTGCCAAAAACACGCACTGATCATGCATGAACTGCCGGTAGGGTTCAAGTATGTAAGCCAGCTCATGACGACCAACGATATCCTCATCGGAGGCGAAGAGTCCGGAGGCATCGGCATTACCGCATTCCTTCCGGAACGCGACGGCGTTTACATCGGGCTCCTGATTCTTGAAATCATGACCCGGAAGGAGAAAACCCTTTCGGAACTCGTTCAGGAACTTTACGACGAATACGGCTTTTTCTGTTACAAACGCAACGACCTGCATGTCAGCGAAGAGAAAAAACTGGCCATCATCACCCGGGCTGCAACCGGCGATCTCCCATCGATTGCCGGATACCCGGTAGTGAAGTTCAGCAATCTTGACGGATGCAAGTATCACTTCGAGGGTGGATGGCTGCTCATCCGTGCCTCAGGCACCGAACCGGTTCTGCGCCTCTACTGCGAAGCCGACTCCGAGGACAAGGTCGATAAAGTACTGGCGTTTGCTGCGGGACTCGCCTGAAAAAGCGTTTTTTTTCGATGAACACCTGCAGGAACAGCCGAAATATGACGTCAAACCTGCAGGGTTCCGATTCCGGCGGGGAGGGACCAACGAAACACCCTTGCGGGAGGATCATTGAACAACGGATACCCGAACGCCCAACCGCACCTGCAGATCAGTCGATACTTGTTTATGGAAGAAGCTGGAGAAATCGCATTAACGGCAGAGGTAAAGAGCAGAAGCTTGGGCAATAACGCTGTAACATCGAATAATGAGCTTTTCAGGGCTCTCGTTGCCGAACACCAGGATATGGTGCTCAATACCTGTTATCGTTTTGTCATGAACAGGCAAGACGCGGAAGATCTCGCACAGGATGTTTTCGTCGAAGTTCACCGCTCACTTGAAAGCTTCAGGGAGGAGTCGAAACTCTCTACCTGGATATACCGGATCGCGGTAACAAAATCCCTCGATCACCTGAGAAGAATGAAAAGAAAGAAACGCTTTTCATCCATCAAAAGAATCATAGGCATCGACGATCCGGCCGAAGATCTGCCGTCAACATCAGGCGACAACCCGGAACAGGCTCTTGCAGGCAAAGAACGGGCAGGCATTCTGCAGGACGCGCTCAACACGCTTCCCGATAACCAGAAAACCGCTTTTCTGCTCAGCAAGCAGGACGGATACACCAACAGTGAAATTGCCGACATTCTCCAGACCTCGGTTTCGGCAGTCGAATCGCTGATTCACCGTGCAAAGAAAAATCTGCACGACAAGCTTTCGCGATACTATACAAACAACTGAGGATAACAACAACCGGAAAAGTGGCGTGCAAGGTTTTCAGAAAGCTGTCGTCAAAAGAGATGAAAACAGGAAAACATCATGAAAAGACCAGATGAACACATAGAGGCAGAGATCAGGAGAACCCTTCAGGTTCTTGACGATCTTCCGAATCTCCAGGCGTCCCCTCTTTTCAGGGTTCACCTGATGCAGAGAATTGAAACATCGCACCTGAACGCTTCGGGATACGGAACATTCCGGCAGACGGAAGGATTCAGGATGAAATTTGCCGTAGCAGCCATTCTTCTGGTCATCAATATCAGCTCGGCGCTCCTGTTTTTCAACTCGCAGGAACCGTTGTCCCTGACGGATGCCGGTGAAGCTATTGAGCAGCTCAGCGATGATTATTCCGGAGAAGAACTCGCGTATTATGTTGAAACCGACGACACCGCCAGCAACCGGCAGGCTGGAGATCAGGCAGTTCAGGAAAATGTAAATCCGTGAGCGCGCCCGGAAAAATGCAGGATACTGTTTGATGCAGAGTAAAACGTAATGATAAATAACCCGACAGAACGATGAAAAAGAACACGATGATGATGCTGATGGCCGCCCTGATGCTTGTCTCCGGAGGATCGGCTTCCGCTGCCGACAACAACAGCTATGCGAATGAGCCGCCTGCCCCGATGCGCAATGCACTCCAGAATGAACGCCCCGATTTCCGGAACGAGTGGCGAAAAAGGCCGGGAGGCAACGAAAAGGACTCGCGCCGGTGCGGACCGGAGGC
>JAAXXP010000097.1 GCA_013334435.1 Chlorobiaceae bacterium
CGAGTGCGGCCGGGATCCCGAAATCAGCATTTTTCTCGAACAGCACATTCTGAGGTTTGACGATTTCGGTTCATCGCTTGCCATGCTGCTGTCGGTAAAGCTCGGTTCGAAACATTTCCCGCCGCTTGTACTGCAGGGGCTGTTCGAGGATTTTTACCGGCAGAGTCCGGAGCAGGTCGAGTATGCGCTCTATGACCTTGTGGCGACCCAGCAGCGCGATCCGGCTGCGGTACACTATTTCGAGATCATGCTCTTTCTGAAAGGATACCAGGCGCTTCAGGCATATCGCCTTGCGCACTGGCTCTGGAAGAACGGCCGAAAAACCATGGCATATTTCATCCAGAACCGGATATCGGAGGTGTTTGCCGTCGATATCCATCCTGCAGCAGTGATCGGCAAGGGGATTCTGCTCGACCATGCGACCAGTCTCGTGATCGGTGAAACGGCAGTTGTCGATGACAATGTATCACTCCTGCACGAGGTGACCCTTGGCGGCACGGGCAAGGAGACTGGTGACCGGCATCCGAAGGTTCATAAATCGGTGCTTATCGGGGCCGGAGCAAAGATTCTCGGCAATGTGGTGATCGGTGAGGGTTCGAAAGTAGGAGCCGGCAGTGTGGTGCTCGAGGATGTGCCTCCCCACTACACGGTTGCAGGCGTTCCTGCACAGATTGTAGGCAGAACCGAGGTCGCCGAGCCTTCCCGAGAAATGGACCAGAAGCTGACAAGCCGCGAAAAAAAAGGCCCGAACGGAGTTCAGGCCTGAAAGGCGCTTGCAACATGCAGGCGCCAGGCTTCAAGTCTGCTTTTGATCTCCTCCAGATGGTCGCCCCCGAGCTTTTCCAGCAATGCATTGGCGATTACCGGAGCTACGACGGCTTCAGCAACCACTCCTGCTGCCGGTACCGCGCAGGTGTCGCTCCGTTCGAAGCGGGAGAGTGTCGGCTGCAGGGTTTCAAGATCGAAGGAGTGCAGTGGTGAGACAAGCGAAGAGATCGGTTTCATGGCGGCCCTGAGATGCATGGTCTGGCCGTTCGACATGCTTCCTTCGAGGCCTCCCGCTCGGTTGCTTCTTCTTGAAAGCCCGTCAGCTGAGGAGAGGATGAATTCGTCATGCACCTGTGATCCCGGTTTCCGGGCGTTATCGAAAGCGTGGCCAATCTCGGCGCCCTTTATTGCCTGAATTGACAGAAGTGCCCCTATGAGCGCCGCATCGAGGCGCCGGTCGTACTGCACATAGCTGCCGAAACCCATCGGTACTCCGGTAATGAACAGCTCAACGATGCCTCCGAGTGTGTCCCCCTGCCTGCTGACCTCATCGATAGCCGCCATTGCGCCGGTTTCCGCACTTTTGTCGAGCATACGTACCGGAGACTGGTCGGCTTCCATGGAAAGTGATTCGGCTCCTTTGGCGAGGAGTTCTTCGACGGCCGGGCTGCAGGCTGTTTCGCAGGAACTTCCTATCGCCGATACGTAACTGCCGATTTCGATGCCGAGCGTTCTGAGAAAAACCCTGGAAAGGCTTCCTGCAGCAACCCTGGCTGCGGTTTCCCGTGCTGATGATCGTTCGATAACAGGTCTGATATCGTCAAATCCGTATTTGATTCTTCCGGCAAGGTCGGCATGACCGGGCCTTGGAACGGTTATTCTGGCAACCTCTTCGGCAGGTTTTTCGAACTGCGCCATGGTGGCGGTCCAGTTCTGCCAGTCACGGTTTCTGATGAGCAGGGTTACGGGTGAACCGATGGTTTTGCCGAACCGGATGCCGGAAAGCACTTCAGCCTTATCACTCTCTATTTTCATTCTCCCGCCGCGGCCATACCCCTGCTGCCGACGCAGCAGCTGGGTATCGATATCGTTCTGCGTAACGGGTACCCCCGCCGGAAGTCCCTCCACAATTGCCGTAAGGGCTGGTCCGTGTGATTCTCCTGCTGTAATGTATCGTATCATGACTGTAAGTAGTAAAAAGGCCCGGCTATACTGGGCAGCCGGGCTTCCTGATAGAGATGTCGCCGGTAATCCGTCCTGTCGAGAGGCTTCAGCGAAGCCTTTTTGCCGCCTCTTTGGCGTAGTAGGTAAAGATCATGTCGCCGCCTGCACGTTTCATGCAGAGCAGTGACTCCATCATCACCCGTTCTTCATCGATCCATCCACGTTCCGCAGCAGCCTTGACCATGGCGTACTCTCCGGAAACATGGTAGATAGCGACAGGAACATCGAAACGCTCTTTGGTGCGGTAAACGATGTCAAGGTAGGCAAGACCGGGTTTTACCATCACGATATCGGCGCCTTCCATGATGTCGAGCTCTATCTCTTTCATGGCTTCGTCGGTATTTCCCGGATTCATCTGGTAGGTGCTCTTGTCTCCGAACTGTGGCGCCGAATGCAGGGCGTCGCGGAACGGGCCGTAAAAGCTCGATGCATATTTGGCTGCATAGGAAAGAATGCCGACATCGGAAAATCCTGCATCGTCAAGGGATTCGCGGATAGCTCCGATACGGCCGTCCATCATGTCGCTGGGAGAAACGAAGTCCGCTCCGGCATTGGCGTGTGAAGCCGCCATTTTGCAGAGCACCTCTACGGTTTCGTCGTTGAGGATGATCCCGTCCCGGACCAGACCGTCGTGCCCGAACGGAGTGAATGGGTCGAGTGCGACATCCGTCATGATGCAGAGGTCGGGGAGCTTTGCCTTGATGGCCCGTATTGCTTCCTGGATGATTCCTTTATCATTGTATGATTCGCTGCCGTCTTCGGTTTTCTTTTCAGGAATGCCGAAAAGATCTATGCACTGGATGCCCAGATCCCAGAGTTCCTGGCACTCCTTGACCGCATTGTCGATCGAGTAACGGAAGCTGCCGGGCATGGACTGCACCTCTTCCACAACATTGGTGCCGGGACAGACGAACAGCGGAAAAACAAGATCGTTTACCGTCAGGGTACGTTCCTGTACGAGGTTTCTGATAGCCGCAGATTTACGAAGCCTTCTTGGGCGGTGAACAATATTGAGGAGATCGAGCTGGCTCATGGTCTGTGTCAGGTTTGGATTGAAAAAGCTTTAAAATACGAAAAGCCGAGAACTTCAGGAAAGGACGCAGAGGAAAAAACCAGGTAAATTCTTCTGCAGGAGCGCTGTTCTTTGCTCCATGAATCGCTATATTTTTTTAAACCATTATTATAGACGCGAGCCGTTTTTTTTGATCGAATCCCTATCGCAACGGCAGTGTTCAATTATTCTTTTTTTTTCACTCAAATGCAACAAGTAAACAAGTAATGAATACCCCTATGAATAACTCAGTACAAGAATCTCTTTCCGGGAATGGCCAGCTGCTTCAGTTCAGGCCGATGCTCAAGGGCCGTCCCTCGCTGCTTCATATCGAACGTAAAAAAAGAAAACATGCGTTTTTAACCGACCATCCCGGACTGAAGCCCTATACGCTTGTTTTTGAAGACGACGAGCTTCCCGCCGAGAGCTCCGGAGTGCAGGCTGTCAGGGTCTCTTCCCTGGAGGAGGTCGCGGGTTATCAGTTTCTTCTTGGTCGGTCGTGTGAAATGTACCTTTCGAGTACCTATGCGAGTGAACACCCCGATATTTCAGGCAAACTGCAGCTGATCGGCACCATCAAATCCAGAAGGCAAACTTCGCTGCTGAACGTGGAAACCGCGTCGGCACTGATCAGAAAGCTGCCCATGAACCTCCGGGGGCTTCTCCAGAGCCCTCTTGCCGTCTCAGACGGCGAACTGCTTCCCGGAGCTCTCGATATCCGCTGTATTCACAAGAAAACCGAAAAAAACTCTCTGCTTTCGATCCCGTGGGAGGACGGAAGATTTCTGTATTTCAATATGTTTGACGGCATCGACGAGTTCCGGTTCGATCATGAATCCGATCATGTTCAGGGTATGCTTATTCTTGAAGCGATGCGGCAGGCCGCCATCGCAACTACCCATATCACCGGGAAATTGCCTCTTGAGGGCGGCATGACACTGCTCTCCTACGATACCCGTTTTTACAATTACATCGAATCGACTTCACCGGTTATTCTCAGAGCCTACAGTGATTTCACCTGGGCCGGAGAGACCGATGAACGTGCTTCGTATGCAATCTGTCAGATTTTTCAGTGGGGAAAACTCTGCGCCGAAGCCTCTCTGAAAGCCTGTGTATTCATGAGCAAGGAGGGCTATGCCTCTCACCGCATAAGGTCCGGCAGAATCGGCACAAGAATCAAACGTCAGTTCGATGCAAAAGTCGACCTCTTCCAGCGGGGAGGTGTGCTTCAATGAGGAGGGTTGCTGTTATCGGGGGCGGTATTTCGGGTATCGCAACGACTTTCTACCTCAATAAAGCCGGTGTTCCGGTTGACCTTTACGAGTCGGCTCCTGCAATTGGCGGCAGAATCGGCAGTGAGCGTATGGGCGGGCGCTGGCTTGATTTCGGTGGCAAGAATATCGGAAGGAAATACCGCCGGTTCCGCGAATTTGTGCGCGATACCGGCGATTTTCCGTTCGAATATTTCGGCTTCAACACCTCGCAGGTCATTGATGGAAAGGTGGTGAGCCTCACCAAGGAGGGCCGGCAGCTTTCAAATCTTTTCGGATTCCTGAAACTGGCTGGCCCGAAGGGCGTTTCGATGCTGTATCCCTGGGTGAGGGCGATTATGAAGGACAATGCGCAGGGGATGCTTCGCACCTCTTTTTTCAACGATATCGCAGGGAGGTTCGATCATGTTTCTCTTGCAGATTACTTTCCCCGTCGATGTGCCAATCATCTTATCCGCCCCGTAACGGTGAGAATGAACGGCGCTGAACCCGATGAGTGCTATCCGGGAAATTTCGGGTCGAATCTGGCGCTTGTTCTCGACAGCTACGAGCAGCTCAAGGGGGGCATGCATCAGCTTCTGGAGGCTTTCGCCGATGGCCGGTCCGGGGACCTCAGCATCAGGACAGGCCACCGGGTGGAGCGCCTCGACCGATGTGATTCGGGACGGGGAGTTACCGTCGCGTATACCTGCAATGGTCAGGGAGGTTCGATCACCTATGGCCGGGTGATCTCGGCGCTTCCGGCAGTACAGCTTTCGGCGCTGCTCGGTGGTTCCCTCCCCGAGGCGGTGGAGATACTCGATCGAGTCAGATACTATCCGGTCTCGGTCGCCATTGCGGCATATCGCGACAATGTTTTCCCCAAAGAGCAGCGTGCGATGGTTTTCGACAGCACTTCACCCCTGAGCAATGCCGGCGCCTACGGCATTCATGACCTCGATCTTGTCCGCTACACGTTCAGCGGCAAAGCGGCCAGAGTGCAAATAAATCCTGAATCGAAAGCCGAAGATGTTATATTGCAGGCGGAAAAAAAAGTATTGCCATTCTTTTCTATCGCGGAGAATATCCGCACATCCATGATTTACAAGTATCTCTCTCCGGGGTTATGCGCCTATTCGCCGTTCCATCACAAGCTTTTTTCCGAATTGCAGCAAAGTCTCGCTTCATTTTCCGGTCTTTATGTAACCGGTGATTTTCGCCGGGGAGCCTCGATCGAGGCGTGTTTCGCGGCAGCCGAAGAAACCGTAAAACATCTCATGACAGGAGAGTTGTCCTGATGATCCGCGCGTACCTCAGAAAGGCATTCGAAGAGGGGACGATGATATCGGATTTCAATCTTCGCTCCGCGGCGCTTCTCGGGGCTCCGGCCCATTTTTTGTTCTTTTTTCTGTTCAAGTACGGGTTCCATCTTCCCTATGAGAATTTTTATCTGCGCATGGCGGCAACCCTGCTCTCCATTTCAGTGGTTTTCCGCAACCGGCTCCCTGCAACGTTAAAAGCGTTTTTTCCCTATTACTGGCATTTCACCATCATCAGTGTGCTGCCGTTTATTTTTACGGTCAACCTGCTCATGAATAATTTTCATGAGTTATGGCTGTACTGGGAAATATTCATGCTGTTCATTCTCATTACCTTCGTGCCGAACTGGCTCATTTTCGCCATCGATCTCTTTATCGGTGTTGCTTCGGCACTGCTGTTTTTTGTTCTTGCATCTCCGGGATTTGCACTGGATCCCGAGTTCAATATTCCGTTATACGCCATCGTCATCTTTTTTACCATTGTTGCCGGTTACATGTTCAGCTACAGTAACCGCAAGGGCCAGCTGGCCCAGGAAAAAAACTCGGCGCTTCAGGCGCTTGCCGTCGGCATCGCGCATGAGATGCGCAACCCGCTTGGGCAGGTGCGCTACAATCTCGACGCGATCCAGGATGAGTTGCCGGCAT
>JAAXXP010000098.1 GCA_013334435.1 Chlorobiaceae bacterium
GTGCTGCCGGAGAGGACGGAGCGGCAGCGGCCTGTGCCGTTGCGGCTGGCTTCTGGCCAACAAGTGTTTTCAGCTCGGCAAGTTCCTTTTCGAGCCGGATCACCCTTTCCTCAAGGGTTTCGGCGGCCGTCGCCGCCGGAGGGGCCAGCAGCAGGCCTGCCAGCATGAGCGCGTACGGAAGGGCGCGTTTCCTGTTCATGGGTGTGTGTGCTTTCAGTGGTTTGTTGCTTCGGATGCAGGTTGCAGGAAAAACCTGAATATACATTCCGGAGCGGAAACCCCGGAACAGGGAAATTCCGGGTGCGGAACTTCGTGCGGCTGCAACGGCAATCCATCCGCTAAGACTGCTCCGCCGCATCAGGGGCGCTGCTTCCCGACCACACGAGTATCGCCCACAGAATCACGAGGGCTTCGAGTCCGTAAGAGAGAAATTTGTATTGCGTCGCATCCCACGGCACATGAGGCACCAGACAGAAATGCCTGTAGTCGAACGGAGCCAGCAGCAGCATGCTCCCCCCGACGATGGTATCCAGGAGGATATGAACGAAACCCCCGAGAGTAAAGATTATTGCATATACGGGATATTGTCGTCGTTTTGTATGGAGCAGCCACATGAACGACAAAAGCAGAAAGAACAGCCACAGGAGCGGAAAATGGGTGACATACAGGTGATGAGAGTACTGCCTGTAATCAAACAGGTAGTAATAAATCATATCGGTATCCGGAGCGATGGAGCCAAACAGCCCCCATAACATGAATGTCCGGTACGTTGCCTGTCGGGCATTGATGGTCCTGAAAAGCATTTTCGAGATGATGTAGCCAACAGGCAGATGTCCCAATACCATGCGTTGTTTCCGGGATGGATGTTTTTGTTCTCAAAGCCGGTTTCCGGATCAATGGCCTGCTGCGACGACTGAAGCGCAAGTGTGCAGCGGCCTTGTTCGTTCATGAACACTACCGCATCCTCCACCGTTTTCGCAGGAGACCTTTTTTTATCGTGTTACCCCTCCTTGCCCGATTCAGCAATTGACCGGATTGTCGGTATTGCCTGGGCTCCCATTCAGAAGCTCCAGAAGTCGCGGTCGAGGTTGCGGTACTGGATGCCCTGCACGAGATGTCGCATTTCCACACTTTCGGACCCGTCGAGGTCCGCGATGGTTCGGCTGACTTTGAGGATTCGGTCGTGCGCCCTTGCCGAGAGGTTCAGCCGGTTCATGGCGTCCATGAGCTTTTCGGAGCTTTCCTGCGAGAGCGCGCAGAACTTCCTGATCAGTTTCGTGTTCATCTGGGCATTGGTGTAGATGCCGTTGCAGGCGGCGGCTGCGAACCGCTCGCGCTGCACCTCCCGCGCCCGGATGACCCGGAGGCGGATGTCGCGGGAGCTTTCGGCGGAGGCGGCTGAAAACAGTTCGGTGTTTTCCACTTTCGGCACATCGATGTGGATGTCGATGCGGTCGAGCAGCGGGCCCGAAATTTTAGAGAGGTAGCGCTGTATTTCTCTCGGCGAAGCGGTCAGGTTGCCGTCGCGGTCCTTGAGGGCGCCTGCCGGGCTGGGGTTCATGGCTGCCACGAGCATGAAGCCTGCGGGGTAGCGGGTGGTCACCGATATTCTCGAAACCGTAACTTCGCGGTCCTCCAGCGGCTGGCGGAGCACTTCGAGCGCGCTGCGGGTGAACTCGGGCAGCTCGTCGAGAAAGAGGATGCCGTTGTGCGCCAGGCTCACCTCTCCGGGTTTCGCGGTGGTGCCGCCGCCGATGAGCGCGACGTTGCTGGTGGTGTGGTGCGGATTACGGAAGGGACGGGTCACCATGAGGGGCCTGTCTTTTTCCAGGAGACTCGCCACGGAGTATATTTTGGTGGTTTCCAGCGACTCTTCGAAGCCGAGCGGAGGAAGGATGCCCGGCAGCGCCTTGGCCAGCATGGTCTTGCCGCTTCCGGGAGGGCCGATCATGAGCAGGTTGTGCCCTCCGGCCGCGGCGATTTCGAGGGCTTTCTTGGCGGCCTGCTGCCCCTTGATGTCGGCGAAGTCCACCGGGTATTCCGGTTCCGAGGTGAAGAGCTCGGCAACGTTCACCTCGACGGGAGGCCGGCTCTCCTTGCCGTTCAGCAGGGCGACGGTTTCGTTGAGGGTTTCCACCCCGAAAACCTCGATGCCGGAGCTGGATGCCGAAATCGCCACGGCGGCTTCAGCCGCGTTGCCGAGGGGCACGATGATCCTGCGGATATTCTCCCTCGAGGCCATGATGGCTACCGGCAGCGCGCCGTTCACCCGGCGAATCGACCCGTCGAGGGCGAGTTCTCCCATGATGAGGGTGTCGCCGAAGTGGTGATCGACCAGCTTCAGGGAGCCGAGCAGCCCGATGGCTACCGGCAGGTCGAAGGCGGTGCCCTCTTTCTTGATGTCGGCCGGGGCGAGGTTGACCGTCACTTTCTTGGGCGGCATGTCGAACCCCGAGTTGCGGATGGCCGTGAGAATCCGCTCGCGGCTCTCCCGGATGGCGTTGTCGGGAAGGCCGACAACGGTGAACGAGGGGATGCCTCCCGAAACGTTGGTTTCCACATCGACCTTTACGGCGTCGATGCCCACAAGGGAGGCGGCAGCGAGTCTTGAGAGCATGGCTTGTACGGAAATGGATTGGCTTTTGCGCACTTTTACAGGAATTGTACGTAAAAAAACCGTCTAAAGTTACGTTTTCCCTGTTTTTTCGTGCAGCATCAGCCTGACCGCCGGCGGATTTACCCTGTGGTGCGCAGCCCTCCCGATATGGCGTTCACCGTCAGAAAAAGTTCCGGCAGCATGCCATCGGCCTCTTCGTGCATGCCGCAACGGCTGAGTTCCCTCCAGCGCTTCAGGAGGGTGATCTGCTGCTGATGCAGCATGGCAAGCCCTTCGCGGCGGGGGGCGATGAACCGGTTGACATTGAGCCGCTGGGTTTCAAGCGGCTGGGCGAAAAGCATTTCGATACAGGTTTTTGTCCGCCGGTATTCGGCTTCGATCATGCCGAGAATGCGTTCCCTCACATCGCGGTCGGTTACCAGCTCCGCGTATTTGCGCATGATCCCGGGATCGGCGGAGGCGATGCTGGTGTCGGCATTGCTGATAATGTAGCGTAGCGGCGGCCATGCATGGCCCCGGACGCGGATTTCCTCGAAGGCGTCAGGGTCGATGCTCTGCAGCGCTTCAAGCGCGGAACCGACTCCGTACCATCCCGAAAGGGAAAAACGGGCCTGGTTCCAGCTGAAGACCCAGGGGATTGCCCGAAGATCCGCAAGCGTGGCTTTGCCGCTTCTTCTCGAGGGTCGTGAGCCTATCCGGTTCGATTCAATAATATCAATGGGAGTGGCTTCCCTGAAAAACGTCAGGAACCCTTCGGTTTCGATGAGCTGCCTGTAGGCAAGATGGCTTTTTTCGGAGAGCATATCCATCTGCGGTTCGAGGGGGTGCTCCATTTTTTCCCTTTTCCGTTGTCTGATGACGGCTCCGGCAGTTCCCGCAATGAACAGTTCGAGATTATAGACGGCGCTGATGCGGTTGGCATACTTCTGGGCGATGGTTTCTCCCTGCTCGGTAAAGCACATTCCCGCATGAAGCGACCCGTATGGCTGAGCCTTGATGAACCGGTGGGTCGGTCCGGCGCCCCGGCTGATGCTTCCGCCCCTTCCGTGAAAAAACAGGATATCCGTACCGCAGCGCCTGCCTGCGTCGAGCAGTGCCTCCTGTGCCCGGTAGAGCGTCCATGTACTTGCGAAAATGCCGCCATCCTTGTTGCTGTCGCTGTATCCGATCATGACCTGCTGGATTTTTCCTCTGCTTCCTTCGCTTTTTCTCCGGTACTCGAGGCTTCTCACGGTCACGGGATGGAGGAGGAACTCCTGCAGTATCGCAGGGCTTTTTTTCAGGTCGTCGATGGTTTCGAAAAGCGGCACGACGGGGAGCATGCAGGCGTCCCCGTCGCCGGCAGGGGTCATCAGGCCGACCTCCCTGGCAAAGAGATAGACGACCAGCAGGTCGGAAACGTTTCTGGTCATGCTGACGATAAGGGAGCCCAGACCGTCGGTTCCGTACTGTTTGCTCTGGTCGAGCAGCACCCTGTAGCAGGAGAGGACCGCTTCGGCTTCCGGTCCGGCTGTCATATCCGGATGGGTGAACGGCCGGGGGGACTGCAGTTCGCGGTCGAGAAACGCTCTCCTTTCGGATTCGTCCCAATCCAGGAATTCGCTTCCGTTCATACCGGCGGCCGTCATGAGCTGGGAGAGCGCGAGGTCGTGAAAGCGGCTGTTCTGGCGGATATCCAGCGAGCCGAGATGAAAGCCGAATGTCTGCACGATCCGGTAGACCGGCGCGACGTCCGTATCGGCAACACAGTGAGCCCCGATGCCGACCAGTGAATCTCTCAGGAGAGCGAGGTCTTCGAGGAGTTCGGCCGAGCTCCGGTAGCTCCAGGGTTCGGAGGTCATTCTGACGGTTTCTGATACTCCGGCTTCGAGAGGAAGGGAGGCGATCATGAGGTTGATGAACTGCCGCCATGGTTCATGGCGGTTTCTCCGCATGGCTTCCATCCCTTTTTTCCCGAGCCGCTGGCAGAGGTGTTCGATGCGCTCTTCAACCGGGGTTCCCGGAGCCTGGAGCCTTTCGGAGAGACTCAGTTTCGAGGCCAGTTCCCTGAGATGGCGGAGGACAAGCATCAGGGCATTTCTCCGCATGTCGGCAAGGGTCTCTTCCGTTACCCCGGCAGTTACGAGGGGGTGCCCGTCGCGGTCGCCCCCTACCCAGCTGCCGAAAAAGATGCGGGGGAGCGTGCGCGGATCGGAAAGCATGCCGGGATCGAACCCCGCATCCTTCCATGCCTGGAGGAGCCGCTTGTCGAGGAGGGGCAGAACCTCCGGAAAAATATTGCAGAGGTAGTGAATCACGTTTCGCCGTTCGGCCGATACTTCGGGCTTGTCGAACAGGATTTCGCCGGTTCGCCAGAGCCTTTCCATGACGACCTTGATCTCATTGCGGATCTCCTGCTGTTCCTGCGGGGTCCACATCTGGTTTTCCCGTTTAACCAGAAGCAGATAGAGCTGGCGGTGCTGTTCAAGCACGGTTTTACGTTTCGCTTCCGTAGGATGCGCCGTCAGGACGGCATTGACGGCGATTTCCGGCAGAAGTGTGCGGATTTCCGTTTCGGTGATGCCGAAATCCCTGAGCTTTCCGAGGGTTCTTCCCCACAGGCCGGTGAGGTGCTCCAGTCCCTTTTCAGCTTCGAGTGCGCGTCTGTTCTGGGCGGCGGAGTTCTCCTCCGCCATATTGAGCAACTGGAAAAAAATGGAAAAAGCCTGCAGGGCGCGTTCGGTATTGGGATAGCGTTCAAGAGGGATTCCGGCATTTTCAAATGGCAGATGGTCCGCCAGTTCCTGCTCTCCGAGGTCGCGGAGCACCTCCCGGAAGCATTCGAGCAGGAACGTTGTATCCCTCTCGGCTTTTTCGAAATCGATGACGCTGCTGGTTGTGTGGATCATGAGGGTCCCCGTAAGTGTTTTCAAGGCGGCTCAAGGTGGTTCAATGCGCCGAGGATTGTATTCCGTTCCCTGAGTATTTGCAAAAATCACGGAACATGCAACAGGTATATTTATGGCACGCAGGTGCGATGCGGCCGGACGGCTCCCGGATTGCACAACGGCAATGATTGAAGCAGGTTGCCGTGAAAGGAGATGCGGCTCGTCAGGGCCCAATGTTTTTAAGCTTTATGTTTGCCGCCTTTACATATTATGCTTATCTTACTCAATAAAATATCTGTAAGCCACTAACACCTAATTCACTACCTGTCATGGACAACAAATCAAACGGAAAGCTTATTGCGCTTGCAATCGGTGGAGCTGTCTTAATGGGGGCTTTGTTTTTCGGGGTGTCGTTTTTAACCGGGTTCAAGGTGCCGGCTGAGAACATCTCTTCTGTTCTGACTCCGTTACGGTCTTTTTCAGGCTGGTTCCTTCTGATTTTCTGTGCTTCGCTTATCATCATGACGCTGGGAAAGATGTCTTCCCGTATCAGCGACAAATGGTTTTTAAGCTTCCCGCTTGGCGCTCTCGGCATTGTTGCTCTCATGTTC
>JAAXXP010000099.1 GCA_013334435.1 Chlorobiaceae bacterium
TATTCCGGCAGCAGCACGATGAACAGTAAACTGATAATCGATATGAAAAAGGAAGGAACCAGACGAAATGAGGCCGGAGCCAGACCGTGGATCATCGACACTACCCTGCGGGACGGGGAACAGGCTCCGGGAGTGGCATTCAGCGCCGGGGAAAAAACCCGGATCGCCTGCCTGCTGGCCGAAACCGGAGTCAACGAACTGGAAATCGGTTATCCGGCCATAAGTGAAGAAGAACGCGCCGCCATAAAATCCATAGCAGCCCTCAATCTTCCGCTCCGGCTGACCGGATGGGCCCGCGCGGTGTGGCAGGATATCGAACACGCCGCAGCCAGCGGAACAGAAGCCGTGCATATCAGTTTTCCGGTTTCGGATCTCTACATGCAGCTGATGGAAAAAGATTACCAGTGGGTACAAGGGCAGCTGCAGGATCTGGTGCCGAGAGCGAAAAAATATTTCAGTTTTGTCAGTGTCGGTGCACAGGATGCGACAAGAGCTGCACCGGAGGTGCTGCTGGATTTCGCATCAGATGCCGCGGACTGCGGAGCAGACAGGCTCAGGCTTGCCGACACCGTCGGCATAGCGACGCCGGTTTCGGTAATCGAGCTTGTCCACCGGCTTAAAGCCGCATGTCCGCTGCCGATAGAATTTCATGCCCACAACGATCTCGGCATGGCTACGGCAAATGCCTTTACCGCCCTCGAAGCCGGATGTGCCGCCGTCAGCGTTTCGGTAACCGGCCTGGGTGAACGTGCAGGCAATGCCGCACTTGAAGAGCTTGCCATAGCTCTGGAACTCTCGGGAAAGTATGCAACGTCTCTCGATACCTGCCGTCTTGCCTTGCTGTGCGAAACCGTCAGCCAGGCGGCCGGCCGCCCCATACAGGATCAGAAACCGGTTGTCGGCAAATCGGCTTTTCAGCATGAATCGGGCATTCACTGCGCCGCGCTTCTCAAGAATCCGCTCTCCTATCAGCCATATCTTCCCGAACAGGTAGGAAGAAAAGAGCATGAACTGGTTATAGGAAAACATTCGGGCAGTGCAGCCATTCACCACTTTTACAGCTCTCAGGGCATCGCGATTTCAAAAGAAGAGAGCGGAAAACTGCTTCCGGCTGTCCGGAGAGCTGCAGGCAAGAAAAAGCGGGCCCTGACGGAAAATGAACTGCAAACCATCTATCGGTCACATTTTCAGACAAGGTACACATTACCCTAACAGACATGCTCGTTCCCCAGAAAAAAGAAGACAGCAGCATCAGCCTTCTGGCCGAGGTCAGCAGAACCGTCACGATTGAGCACGATATAAGCAAGGTACTCCGTCTTGTCCTGTTCATCATGTCGGAGCATATGGACATGCTTCGCGGGATGATCACGATTCTCAACCGCGACAGCGGCGAAATATTCATCAACGAATCATTCGGGCTGAGCGAAGAGGAAAAAGAGCGGGGACGATACCGGATCGGAGAGGGCATCATCGGACAGGTGGTTAAAACCGGCAAACCCGTTCTGGTGCCGAACATCAATGATGAGCCGCTCTTTCTCGACCGCACCCGTTCCCGTCAGAAAACAAAAATAGATGATCTCTGTTTTATCTGCATCCCCATCAAATCGGGCACGGAAATCATAGGAACGCTCAGTGCCGACCGCCAGATCGAACCCGCCTTGCCTTCCGACCCGTTAAAACGGGTGAAGGCTGAAAGCGACCGGATGGATATGATGCAGCATTATGTCGACCTGCTCTCCATCATCGCATCCATGATCTCTCAGGCGGTGAGGCTCCGTCAGCTCGCCCATGAAGAGAGTATGAACGGAAAAACCCCGTCGGCCCAGCGGACGGGACAAAACCTGATCATGCTTTACCGGGAGGATGAAAAACCTGAAGAAGAGAGTGATGAAACCGATCGCCCGGCAAACATCATCGGCAACTCGAAGCCCATGCTCTCCCTCTTCAAGATGATCGAAAAAATCGCAAAAACCAGCGCCACTACGCTGATACTGGGAGAGAGCGGAGTCGGAAAGGAGCTGGTTGCCAGTGCCATCCACTTCAAAAGCCGACGCGCCGAAAAGCCTTTCATCAAATTCAACTGTGCGGCTCTTCCGGAAAGCATTGTCGAGAGCGAACTGTTCGGCCATGAGAAAGGCGCTTTTACCGGAGCTTCCGGCATGCGCCAGGGACGGTTCGAGCTTGCCCATACCGGCACCATTTTTCTCGACGAGATCGGCGAACTCAGCCTGACTGTACAGGCAAAGCTGCTGCGTATTCTGCAGGAAAAGGAGTTCGAGCGGGTGGGTGGATCGAAAACCATCAAGGTCGATGTCAGGGTAATAACAGCAACGAACCGGAACCTGGAAGAACTGATCAGGGATGGCCGGTTCAGAGAGGACCTGTTCTACCGGCTGAATATTTTCCCGATAACCGTCCCTCCCCTCAGGGAGAGAAAAACCGATATTCTGCTGCTTGCCGACTACTTTGTCGAAAAATACAACCGGGTCAACCAGAAAGGGGTACGGCGTATTTCAACCACATCGATAGACATGCTGATGCGCTATCACTGGCCGGGAAACGTCCGTGAGCTGGAAAACTGCATCGAACGGGCGGTCATTCTCAGTGAAGACAACGTCATTCACGGCTACCATCTGCCGCCGAGCCTCCAGACCGCCGAGTCGAGCGGCACTCCCTATACCGGCTCGCTGCAGCAGAAACTCGATTCGATTGAAAACGAAATGATCATCGAAGCGCTGAAACGAACCAAGGGCAACATGTCCAGAGCCGCAGCGCAGCTCGGCCTCTCCGACAGGATCATGGGACTCCGGGTCAAAAAATTCAACATCGACTATCGGAAGTTCAGACCATAGGCTCAAACAAACACGACCTCCGGAACCGCTTCAAAAGCGCCTGACTTGCATAGTATCGCATTCGTTACCTATATTACACGCAAAACTCACCAGAAGCACACTATTCGATTATCCTGCACCGGACTCCGCCGCAGCAGGTGCAGCAGCGCGGGCGAATACCCTCCGAGGAGGGTGTGAAGAAAAAAACCATGATACCACTTCCGGACAACAGAAAAACCAGCGGCCCTGTGAACATGGCGATGGTTCAATTCAACCCGGAATGGGCATACGAAAACAGCAAAGCCTATTACCGAATAGGCATCATACCCGGCCGACATCTGATGTTCACCTCCCTCGGCGGAGATCTGCAGCCGGAATGCGCATCAAAAGCCATCCAGGCTCTTGAGCGGCTCCTCAGTACCGAGCATTTCACCAACAGCCGCTACATCAGGATAGCTGATTTTTCAGGAGTCGTCAAACTGCCCATCAACTCCCGTCTGCTCTATGCGAACGCCCTGAACAAGCTGCACAGCAAATACAACTGCCAGGCTGAAATCACCTATATCTGCGGAGCATCGCTGCTCTTCAGAACAATGCTTCGTTCCATCGCCTCCTATGTAAAGCAGCATCTCGTTTTTGTTCCGGCCGTCGAGGATGCGTTCGACCTGATCAATAGAAAGTCGGTCATTTCAGCTGAACAGCACAAGCTTGAAGTAATCACCATCACCCGGCAGGAGATGAATGACTTTGCTGAAATCTGCGGCCAGATTCTGCTGGATGACACCTACTCTGTGGATGAAAACCGGAGTTTTCTGTGTTCCGATCATCCGCTGCACGAACTTTATAAAATCATATCGGTACTGAACAGTGATCTCCGGGAACTGCAACGATCGGAAAGGGAACAGAAATGCCAGATCGAAGCCGCACTGGAAAACGCCCGCAATCTCAATCTCTCCCTCGAGGAAGAAAAAAAGAACGCACAGAAAAACGAAGAGATACAGCGCATTCTGATCGAAAGCCTGAGAAAGGCCAGAAAAGAGGCGGAAATTGCAAGCAAGGCAAAAAGCGAGTTTCTGGCCAACATGTCGCATGAAATCCGCACCCCGCTGCACGGCGTCATCGGCATGACGGAACTGCTGCTCGAAACCGAACTCGACAGCCAGCAGAGAAGCTATTCAAACACCGCTTATGTCAGCGCCCGTCAGCTCCATCAACTGATCAACCATATTCTCGATTTCAGCAAAATCGAATCGGGACAGCTCGACAGGGAAACATCGTTGCTCGACATCAAGGCCATCTGCAGCGAAATCTTTTCACTCCTGAACGACAACGCTCTCAAAAAAGGTCTTCTCCTGACCATCAGCATTCCCGAAGAAATACCCGAAGCGCTTCTCGGCTATCCGGTTTATCTGCAGCAGGCACTGATCAATCTGGTTCAGAACGCCATCAAATTCACTTACAGGGGGGAGGTCGTCGTAAACATCGAAGCGGTGTCAGAAACACCCGAGAAGCTTATCCTGCGCATAGCGGTCCGGGATACCGGCATAGGTATTCCCGAAGCACAAAAAGAGCTGGTTTTTCAGCGGTTTACCCAGCTCGACTCATCCGCCACGCGCAAAGAAGGGGGAGCCGGGCTCGGTCTGGCAATAACCACGAAACTGGTGGAGTTCATGGGGGGCAAGCTCAATCTCAAAAGCACGGAAAACACCGGCTCCGAGTTCTGGTTCACCCTTCCGTTCATGAAGACGACCGAAGAGACGAAAAAAGCCTCCGTTGCAGTCACCCAGCCCCCAAAAAATTCCGAACAGCCCGGGGAAAGCCCCGAATCCCGACCCTCCGAAGCACGCGGCCTGAAAAACAAAACAAGATTACTTCTGGTTGAAGACAACATCATCAACCAGAAGGTAGCCGCGGCAATGCTCTCGAAGCTTGATTTCTCGGTCGATACCGCAACAAACGGCATAGAGGCGCTGGAGGCCCTGAAAACAAACGACTACACGCTGGTAATCATGGATCTGCAGATGCCGGTCATGGGGGGGCTCGAGGCGGTTAAAGCGATCAGAAATCCGGAAACGGGAATTGGGAATCCCGATATACCCGTCGTCGCCATGACGGCCAATGCAACGCAGGAAGACAAGGATGAGTGCCTGAATGCCGGAATGAATGCATTCATTACCAAACCGGTCATGATGCAGGACCTTCAGGATGTCCTTAAAAAATGGGTCCCCCGTTTCGGCTGCTGAAACGCTTCATTCTTATGCTGCGCTACGGCTCTCCGGGTTTATCCCGGCATGCCGGCAATATGCTGTTTGACAAGATCAGCCTCCTCCACACTGAGCCTGAACTCCCCTGCCCCGACAATGCCTTCAACCTGGGCGGCGCTGCGTCCTCCGACAATAGCCCCGGTAACTGCCGGATGGCGAAGGGTCCATGCAATGGCCACCTCGCCAGGCGAACGTCCGTGAGGAGAACCGATGCTGCGAAGCAGCTCGACCAGTTCAAGATTTGCGGTCAGGCGGGGCTCCTGAAACTCCTTGTTTTCCCGCCTCCAGTCATCCGACGGAAAGTTTTGAACCCGTTCGCGCGTCATGGCCCCGGTCAGCATACCGGAAAGCATGGGCGAGTAGACGATCACGCCGACTCCGCGCTCCATGCAGAAAGGAAGAATTTCCGTTTCCACTGCAGGCCGAAGCATTGAATAGGGTGGCTGCAGGGACGCGACAGGCGCAATCTGCATAACCCGGCGCATCTGATCGACAGTGAAATTCGAGACCCCGATATGCCGGACAAGCCCCTCTTCCCTGAGTGCAGCCATTGTCTGCCATCCCTCTTCAAGGTCGGGCTCCGGATTAGGCCAGTGTATCTGGTAAAGATCGACAGCGTCGACCTTGAGTCGTTTCAGGCTCTCTTCGCATTCGCGACGGATCGAATCGGCCTTGAGACTGCTGCTCATCCGGCGGCGTTCATCCCAGACCAGCGAGCATTTGGTAAACACGTAAGGTTTGTGCTCCATCCCCTCAAGTGCCCTGGCAACCAGTTCTTCCGAATGACCGAGCCCGTAAACCGCAGCGGTATCGATCCAGTTGATGCCGAGTTCAACTGCCCGCTGAATTGCGTGTATGGCCTCGGCGTCATCCTGGGTTCCCCATCCGTAAGCCCAGTCCCCTCCTCCGATTGCCCAGCTTCCGAAACCCAGAGGCGTCAGATGCATGTCCGTACTGCCGAGTTGCCGTGTCTGCATGATGTTAT
>JAAXXP010000100.1 GCA_013334435.1 Chlorobiaceae bacterium
AGCGCATCGGGGCCGAAAAAGCGCCTGAAGGCAGGCCGCCTTGCCGGAGAGGTTGCCTGCGAGAAGGGCAGGGTGCTCGAACCGCGCAACTGAACGGTTGCCGGTTTCAGGATGAAGCCGGGCCCTGTTTTCTTGCGTGACGTTTTGCGATAAGGAACCCCGAGAGGTAGATCAGGATGAAGCCGGGTATGACCACGCTGAAGAACAGTATTTCCTGTTGCGGCGTTCTCAGCTGTCCTGACGTCCATACCATCCAGACAAACAGCGCCCACAGGGGTCCTACCACCAGAAAGGTGATGTTCCAGAGTTTTGCGAAGCTTTGGTTCATGATGCCGTAGAGTGTTAGAGTGATTTGATCAAACCTGACCGGCTCAGGCTTCGGCCTGCAGTTTCATTTTCCGCTCGTGACTTTTCTCGAGCCAGATTCTTACCAGATACTGTACGGCGTTGATGATGTAACTCGAATAGGCCACGGTGGCCCAGACCACCAGGGTGCTGTCGGCATAGCCCTTCCAGGCGAGTACGAAGTAGAGGAAATGAAAGAAGGTTGCAACCGAGCTGCCTACATCCTCCCAGAAAAACTCTTTCGAAAAGACCCATTTGCCGAAAAGATCCTTCTCGAAGAACATGCCGGTGATGAAGAGTATGACAAAAAAGAGCGTCTTGAAGAGAATGGCCACGCTGATCCAGAAGAAATCGATGGAGGCGGGATTGCTGGCATACAGGGCGTTCAGACCGATACCGGTCAGAAAGATGACGAACTGCACCGGCGCCAGCAGGATCTGGATTTCGGTCCATACGGATGCGTTGCGCTTGGCAAGCTGTTCAGGCGTGTAACGTGGCATGATAAGTCTTGTTTTACAACTTGAGTGAATAAGGAATCGGAAATCCGCCGGCAATTATCCCGCTTCTCTTTCTGAACTTTCATGAATATCGTCATCCGCTTCAGCCAATACCATCGTCACGCATAATCCCCTCCGGAGGGAATAAACCATCTTCCACCATATGTCGGTCAATGCCGAAAAAAAAACTGCAGTGGGCTCTCATTTGAAACCACTCATGGGGTCTTGCCGTGACAACGGTTGCGGTTCGGCAGGATCCCGAAAGAAAAAGACAATGAAAAATAAAGCAAAGGAATGGATTTTCCTGCCGATAGATCCGGATTTTATGTTTCAGCCGCCGCCTGTTTGCCGGTTTCCGCATCCGTTTTTGCCGGGCATGCGTGTCTGAACGGTGCAGACCGGGCTGCCGGATGGGTCTGGCGAGAGAGGCGTTCTCCCTTCGTGCCTGCCCGTAAAGATGAGTCTGCATCAATTCCCCCACAGCCACAGTCATAACCCCGCCGACCTGAACTCGAGGTGCGGCGGCAAGGTCTCTTTCACCGATGCTCCGGGCAGGGAACGGCCATTCCGGCCTGTGTTCCTGCCGGAAAAGCCGAATGTCCCGGTCTTTCCATGCGGGTGTTCGTCTTCCCGGTTGTTCCGGTTGATTTATCTTTTATTTGGTTAAAATTATTTTAAGCCTAAAAAAATTATCTATTTTATGCATATTGCCTAATATGAACAGGATTTTTCGGGCAAGCATTAATAAAAAAAACGCAGGAGGCATCCGGCGGGGAGTCTGCCGAGTAACCGTATTTTTTTAAAGGAATTACAACAGTTTTTCCGATGTAACGAACAGCAATCTAAAAAGCCATGAAAAAAATTGAAGCCATCATCAGGACAAACAAGTATGAGGATGTCAAAAAAGCTCTTCATGAAATCGATATCGATTTCTTCACCTGGTGGGACGTTACCGGTCAGGGTAACGACACAAAACACAAGACGGAGATCTACCGGGGGACGGTGAGGGATACCTCGTATATCTCCCGTCGCAGTCTGTCGATCGTCGTTCGCGACATCAATCTTCAGAAAACCATCGATTGTCTTCTGAATGCGGCCAGAACGGGCGAAGTGGGAGACGGCAAGATATTCGTTACCGATGTCGAGCTGTCCTACAGGATACGTACCGGCGAAAGTGGCGACGAATCACTCTACAACAGGGATTAGGATTTTCAAAAAAAGCGGTTTCAACAAATCAGCAAGAAACAATTAACCATGTCAAAAAAACTGATATTTATCCTGGCAGGGATTTTTCTGGTTATGGGCTTTGCCCTTGGCGGAGATCTTTTTGCCTATACTACCCCTGACCCGGCAGGCCTTCATGCCGGAACGACTGCTGACATCACGGCGGCAACCGCCGGCTCTCCCACCGCAACGGAGATAACCGACCAGATAGGCAAGAACAAGGTGGCAATCAACATGGTATGGGTGCTGCTCACCGGCTTTCTGGTCATGTTCATGCAGGCAGGGTTTGCCATGGTCGAATCCGGACTCACACGGGCGAAGAATGCCGCCCACACGATGTCCATGAACATGATGATCTACCCTATCGGCATGCTCGGGTTTTTCATCAGCGGTTTCGCTCTCATGTTCGGCGGTGTCGGTACCCTTGGGCTTCTTGGGGGTTACGAGGGGCTGAACCAGGAGTTCGCACTGAGTCTTTTCGGCCACACCTTCGGGCTGTTCGGCACAAAAGGCTTCTTTCTGAACAACGTCTATGACGTCGGCGTCTTTACGCTCTTTCTCTTTCAGATGGTATTTATGGATACGACGGCAACCATTCCGACCGGATCGATGGCCGAGCGCTGGAAATTCTCGGCTTTCGTGGTTTATGGCCTGGTCCTCGGCACCATCATCTATCCTCTCTACGGCAACTGGGTATGGGGAGGCGGCTGGCTTGCGACCCTCGGCAAGGAGTTCGGCCTCGGTCACGGCCATGTCGATTTTGCCGGATCTTCGGTTGTACACATGACCGGCGGCGTTCTTGCCCTTGTCGGAGCTATCATCATCGGACCCAGAATCGGCAAGTACAACAAGGACGGTTCACCGAACGCCATCCCGGGCCATAACATCCCAATGGCCATTATCGGCGCCTTCATCCTCGCATTCGGATGGTTCGGCTTCAACCCCGGCTCGACGCTTGCCGGAACGGACCTGCGCATCAGCGTGGTTGCAGTCAATACCATGATCGCTTCCGCTACAGGCGCGGTATCCTCGATGCTCTATATGTGGCTTTTCAAGACGAAAAAGCCTGATCCCACCATGATGATCAACGGTCTGCTTGCCGGTCTGGTTGCCATAACGGCCCCTTCGGCTTTTGTGAACGTGCAGGCGGCGGCCCTTATCGGCCTGATTTCAGGCGTTCTGGTGATTGAAGCCGCATTTTTCATTGAAAAGGTTCTGAGGATTGACGATCCGGTCGGCGCCGTTGCGGTTCACGGCGTCAATGGAGCATGGGGGTGCATCGCTCTCGGGCTGTTTGCCGACGGTACTTACGGCGACGGCTGGAACGGCGTGCCCGGAACGGTTGCCGGTTTGTTCTATGGCAACCCCGGCCAGTTTGTCGCGGAACTCATAGGTGTTGCGACCAACATTGTTTATGTGGGTATTATCGGGTTTGTGGTCTTCAAGCTGATCGATCTCACCATCGGCAACAGGGTCAAGCCCGAAGACGAGCTCGATGGCCTGGATGTTCCTGAAATGGGTGTCGAGGGATACTGTGGCATCAAACTCGACAAGAACTCTGAAACGCCCCTGACCAAATAAGGGAGTTCCGTCAATTCCTGAAAAAGCCGCCTCTGCAAAGGGCGGCTTTTTTTTTGCCCCCGCAGGGAAACCGGAGAACCTTGCCGGTTTGTGCAGCGAGCCTTTTTCTCGAGTGCTGCGCTTGGCCGAGGCGGACATACGCATTGCCGACTGAAACCGGACACCGTTTTGGCTGCCGGACGGGGTTCTTTCCGTGTCGCCCGCATCGGGCTCTAATTCGACTGTCTATAAAGAAATGAACGCGATGCGATTTTTCGGATAATTGGATTATTTTCTTCCTTTGCTTGCGTTTTTCCATCAGGGCCTCTTCGCATTGACTCTCTTTTGAAAAGGCAAAATCATAATGCCGGAATCCCTGTTTTCCCTTGATGCAGGATCGTTTTTTTTTACGTTTAAACAGTGCAGGACAATGAGGGAGTTTCTTAAAAACGCAGCAAATGGTAACGGGCTGGAACGCATACGGGAGTGGGAAGCGAAGAGCTGGGTAAATGTGGAGTGTCCGGACCGGGAGGATAAGGAGTATATCACGGATACGTTACAGGTGCCTTTCTCCTTTTACGGGGACATCGAAGATGTGGACGAGCGGCCGCGCATTGAGGTCGAAGACGGCTGGTTCTTCGTGCTTCTGAGAATTCCCTATAAAACCGGAGATCCCGACCAGCCGTTCACGACGGTTCCTTTGGGCGTGATTTTCAACGATGAGGTCATGCTGTCGGTCTGCTTTTTTAAAACGGATCTCATACAGGATTTCATCGAATACTCAAGGCGGAAAAGCATCATCATCGAGAACAATTTCGATTTACTCCTGAAATTGCTTCTCTCTTCGAGCATCTGGTTCCTGAAGTATCTGAAACAGATAAACCTGCAGATAAAAAACGCGGAAAGCAAGCTCGAGAAATCCATTAAAAACGAAGACCTGCAGACGCTTCTGAAAATCGAAAAGTGTCTCGTTTATTTCATGACCTCTCTCAAGGCGAACGATATCCTGCTGCACAAGCTGAAGAACCTTAAGCACAAAAAAGTGGATTTCGACCTGGATCTGATCGACGATGTCGAGGTCGAGCTGAAGCAGGCCCAGGAGATAAGCCACATCTACAGCGATATTCTCAGCGGCATGATGGACGCCTACGCTTCCGTGATATCGAACAACCTCAATGTCGTCATGAAACGTCTGACCTCCATTTCCATCATTCTGATGATCCCGACGCTCATTGCGAGCCTTTACGGAATGAACGTTCCCAATTCGTTTGAAAGTTCGCCACTCGGGTTCTGGTTCATTCTCCTGTTTTCCTTTCTGCTTTCGACCTCAGGCGTCCTGTTGTTCAAGAGCAGGCACTGGCTGTAACTCCACCGGCCTCATCCTTCGCCGGGCGCTGGTACTTGAAAATGCAGACCGGACTGCCGAAGGCCTGCCGGCAAAGGATTTCACCTTTCATTTCGGGGAAGGCCCTGTGGGAAGCCTCCATATCCATTTCGCAGATCACATGGCAGGGCGTTTCGAAGCCGTACTCCCTGCAGACATCCAGATACGGGCAGAAGCGCTGGATCTCCAGTACGGCGTCCACGCCGCGGTTCGAAATGTCCACCACATCCATCTCCATGCCCACCGCTGCGAAAAAAGGGATGGCAGCCCTGAACCCTTCCGCAAGCGTTGGCAAGGCCAATGACGGGCCCATCCGCTGCCTCTGCAGTTCGGGGAACCCTTCGAGCATGCTTTCCCATGCAGCATCTTCGCCATGTTCAGCGCAGAGCGCCCTGAATTGTGCGAACTTTTTTCTGGCGGTTTCGATCAATTCCGGACTTTTGTTCTGCATGGTTTTGTCTCCCTTCTTTCCCTGTTGCGGTTTATTGCAAAGAACTTCATATTTCAAGATACGCCGAAAGGAGAGGATGTTCAAATATCCATGCCGCCCTGTGGTGAACATGCTGAAGAAGGGAAGATTTTGATGAACTTAAGGAAATTGGTTGCCGGCAAAAAAAACAGAAGGAGAGAGGTGATATTATGAACGAACAGGGGAAGCCAGAGGTTCCGGAAATTTTCACCAGGCGCGTGGTTCGATCGCTTCCGCCGCAGGAGCTGGAGGCTCGCATCCTTGCTTTTCTTGCTTCGCGCCGGCTGTGCGTGCTCTCCACCTGCCGCAACAGAATACCGAGAGCCACGCCCATCCTTTTTCGCTCGAAAGGCTTTATCCTCTACATGGCCGGAGAGCCTGGCCAGAAACTCGGCAACATCAAGCAGAACCCCAATGTCAGCGTGGCCGTGTTCGATCCGAAATCCGAGTTTTCCGACGATATCCACGATATCACCGGTCTGCAGATCAGGGGGCGAGGCAGGCTGCTCGGCAAGCAGGACCCAGGGTTCATGGAGGCGTTCGGGCTTTTCGGGCGTCCCGA
>JAAXXP010000101.1 GCA_013334435.1 Chlorobiaceae bacterium
GGTATGGTCGCGGGAGCGGACCGGTTCCAGAATTCTCGACTCACCGTCGGCATGCAGGGCGGCAAACGCGACAAGCGATTTCACCTGGGCCGAGGGAACCGGAAGCACATAGTCGATCGGAGAGATAGCCTTCACGCCCCTGATCCGTACGGGAGCCGTTCCCGCCTGGGAGAGTTCTATGTCGGCGCCCATCCGGCGCAGGGGATCGGCAATCCGCTTCATGGGACGCTTCATGAGGGAACTGTCGCCCACAAGCTCGCTCTCGAAAGGCTGTGCGGCAAGAATGCCGGCAAACATCCGCATGGTGCTGCCGGAGTTGTTGCACATGAGCGGCTTGTCCGGAGCGGTAAAACTCCAGAGCCCGCGCGAAGTGACGATTACCTTTCTGACAGGGAATCCGTAAGCGCCCTCGACCTCCTCCTGGATAATCCCGATACCGGCATCCCGCAGCACGCCGAGCGTCGACTGGTTGTCGAACCCTGCTGAAAAGTTGGTTATTTCCGTGACCCCCTCCGAAAGGGAGCCGATCAGCGCGGCACGGTGGGAGATCGACTTGTCGGGAGGCAGCGCCGTTACTTCACCTTTAAAAACACCCATATAGTTCTATATTTTTTTCTTTTCCGGAAGGTGCCATAAAAAAAAAGCAACTCCCTTCCGAAAGGAGTTGCTTTTTAACATCATGATTCAAACCTGACGGTCAGGAATTGCATTCTTCATTCGCTCTCTGCGCTCTGCGCTTGCATCTCGAACGTTTCAGACGGCTATCCACTGACGGTTTGACAAAGTATGCTCTTTTACGGAACTCCTTCAACACGCCGGCCCGCTCGTATTTCTTCTTGAAGCGCTTCAGCATCTTGTCGATGGACTCGTTATCATTAATCTGCACACTAACCAAAAGTATTCACCCCCTTTGTAATAATAAAGATCAACGTCTTAATTTCAGTTTGATAAGATCGGTCAGGCTTTCGGAACTCTTTTCCTTGCCGGAATTGACCTGAACGTTTTCAAGCAGCTGTTTTCTGCCGCTTTTGCAAAACTCTACAATAATAACATAAGCTCCGCTTCCGGTGGCCTGTTTTTCACGAACCACCCCGACTTCATCGAGAGCCTGATGGTAAAGCGCGTCGCCCTTGGCATAGATGCCGTGCGGAGAATACACCTGGCAATCGCACGGATTCAGCTCTTCAGGGCTCAACTCCCTGTCGATCTGGATCTGCCACTCCTTGAGCAGGTGTACCTGATTGCATACCGAACAACGGATCCAGTACTGGTTTTCTGCCGACGGCAGCATATCGTCATGCTGGCCTTTGGCCTCTTTCGATTTTTTCGGAGGCTTGGCGGCAAGCAGATCATCAACCTTGGGTTTGTCACTGGGAATCCATTCGCCGACAAAGACTTTTTTGGTAATCTGTCCACACCCTTCACAGAAGCCGGACTTTATTTTACCCTCCAAAATGAACTGTCTTTTTCTCGACTCTACCTTCATATGACTTTGCTGATTGATAATGTGCACCCGATAACCTTGCATCCGACCCTGCGGCAGTGAAAAGCACATCCGTCTTGCGAAGCGGACCTGTCGCTTACCCGAGGACCGGCGGATACAGCAAAGAGAATCCGGAAACTTCAGGACTGCTTAAATAAGGAAAACTCCAAAAAAAAACAACCGGATAATTTTCCTGATGCAGCAAAACGCCCTGAAAACGTCCCGGTGTCTGTATTTTCCCGGCACGAAGCAACCTCACATCAGCCCTCTTCCCGGCTCCGCAAAGGGAATGATATGGCGCGGACGGCACAAAACCTATTTCTTTCTTCACCGAACCCCGTTATCCGGCTCCCCGCAGAACCGGACAGCCTCTATTTATGCGTCAGGGCATCGATAAGATCGGATTTCGTAAGCAGCTGCAGCCTGCCGTCCGAAAGGCTGATCAGTACGCCTGAAGCGCTCTGCTGCAGCTTGCCCGAAAGCTCCGAAATGGTTGCATCGGGCCGGCAGACCGGAAAAGGCTGTTCCATGAAACCAACCACTTTGGAGTTCATGGCCTCATCGTTTTCGATAAGAATCGAAAGAATCTTGTTTTCGCTGATACTGCCGATCGGCGTGCCATAGGAAACAATGGGCAGCTGCGAAACGTCGTTCTGCTTCATCATTTCGAAAACCTCGGCGAGCGTGGTTTCAGGGCTTGCAAAAATGAGGTCCATGCGCGCCTTGAGCTGCAGGATATCCTCGGCGGTAATCTGTTCGAGAGCGGTTTTGGCCTTACGGTAGAAGCCCTTCTGCTTCATCCAGACATCATTGAACATCTTGCTGAGATAGTAGCCTCCGAAATCGTTCAGCACGGCCACCACACAATCGTCTTCACCATATGCCGCTGCCGCGCCGAGCGCCGCTGCCATAACCGCGCCGGAGGCTCCCCCGGCAAAAACCGCTTCCGCACGCAGGAGCTCGCGCCCGCAGTTGAAGGCATCATTGTCGCTGACCTGCACGATATCGTCGATAACCGAAGGGTCCCAGAACCCTGAAGCCTGCATTGCGCCTATCTCCTCAAGTTCCCAGGCCGCCGGCCTGCAGGCTGTCCCGCTCCTGAAAAGACTCTGGTAAACCGAACCAACAGGTTCGACCCCGATAATCTTCACCGAAGCTTTTTCAGCTTTGAGAAAATGACCGATGCCGGAAATCATCGCCCCGGAAATCATGGGCACGAACACATGCGTTACCCGGCCCTCCGTCTGGCGCGCTATCTCCCGTCCGGTATAGCCGGCATGCACATCCCTGCTTACCGGATTCTCGTACATATCGGCAAAAAAAGCGTTGGGAATGTTCCTGACCAGACTTTCGGCCACCTTCATGCAGCTTCGCGGTTCACCGGGCAGGGCATCAGAAGGCGTGATCACCATTTCAGCCCCGAGCGCCCGAAGCACATCCTGCTTTTCACGGGATATCTTGTCGGGAGCCGCCAGAAGCAGTTTATACCCCCTGCTCACTCCGGCCATCGCAAGCGCTATGCCGCTGTTGCCGTAAGTCCAGTCCACGAGGGTCATGCCGGGATGGATCAGCCTCCGGTCCTCGGCATCGCGAATGATCGCCGAAGCCGCCCGGTAGTAGTGCGAGCAGGCCGGATTCATATACTCGAGCTTTGCGGTGACTTGCGGTTTGATATGGCGCGCCATCTGCCTGACAGGCACAAGAGGAGTTTCGGCTGCAATCCCGAAAATATCGTGGTTCGACATGATGATGATGATGATAGGTTGCATGCCGCGCATCGCGCAGCGTCGTTTTCCGTATAAGATATACATAAATTGACGAATCCCCGATATGCCGAAAAGAGCGGCAATCGACACCTCGAACGGCACTGCCGGCCACTGTCGCGAAGTTCGCGGCGCCGCCGCCGGAGGCTCAACCCGCCCGCCAAACTTCAGGTTTGATAATCCGGGGCAAAAAATGTTTAATTACTGGACGTTTTTATAACCGGAAAACACCCTGCTGCCGCTACTGGGGCGGCGTTTTTCAGGAACTCTAAAAAAACCGTACAGATCATGACCGACTCTGCTCCCCAGCCCATGGCGGAAGCCCGCATCGCACTGTCGCACCTCGACGGGAATATCCGCGCTATCAGGCATTGGACGGGCGGGCATGTCCGCATCATGGGTGTCGTAAAGGCAAACGCCTACGGCCACGGCGTCCACCGTGTAGCCGGAACGCTCGAACATGCAGGGGTCAGCGATTTCGGCGTTGCCAACATTCAGGAAGCCGTTGCGCTGAGAACCGGCGAGGCGCTGAAAAAGCCCGCGGCCATTCTTGCCTTTTCATCTCCCCTTCCCGGACAGATAGACGCCTATCTGCAGCACGATATCGAAATGACCGTCTGCAGTTTCGACATGCTCCGTGCCGCCGAAGAAAAAGCCTCCGCATGCGGCAGAAAGCTCACCCTGCAGGTCAAGGTCGATACCGGCATGGGACGCCTCGGCCTCCAGCCTGCGGAAACCATGGAACTGCTCCGGGCAATCGACCGTTCCGGGCACCTCACCCTCAAAGGCATCTACACCCATTTCGCCGAAGGATCGAAACCCGACGGCTATACCGCATTCCAGCTCGACCGGTTCCGGGATCTCGTCATGCAATACCAGTCGGAAAGCGGCCGAACCGTATGCAAGCACGCCGCAAGCAGCGGCGCTATCCTCTGCCGTAAAGATGCATGGCTCGACATGGTGCGTCCAGGCATTCTGCTCTACGGCTATCTCCCCGACCCCGGCATGCCCTCTCCCATAGCCGTAAAGCCGGTCATGCAGTTCGAAGCGAAAGTGGTGTTCATCAAAACCGTCGGGCAAGGCGCCACGGTCAGTTACAACCGCACCTGGACGGCGCCCGGACCCCGCAGCATCGCCACCATCGCCGCCGGATATGCCGACGGCTACCCGAGAGCGCTCTCCAACCGAGCGACGGTGGTCATCAACGGCAAGTCCTTCCCTCAGGTCGGCACCGTGACCATGGACCAGATCATGATAGATCTCGGAACCGACCATGATGTAAAAACCGGGGATAACGCTATATTATTCGGATGGGAAGGCCCTTCGGCCGACGACATTGCAGGCAGTACCGGAAGTATCAGTTACGAGGTGCTCTGCTCGGTATCGGGCAGGGTAAAGCGTCTCTTTATCTGAAAGAACAAGCCCGTTCCTGCGCATGAACCCTCTCGAAAGGCTTGCGGTCAGGCTGAGCCTGACCAGAGCCGAAATATCGGTTATATCCCTTCTGGTGGTATTCCTCGTACTGGGCGGCGCAGTCAGGAATTTCCGTTCGGTACGCGATGCCGATGCCCAGTTGCAGCGGCAGGAAGATGAACGGTTTTCCGAAAGAGAAACCGACAGTCTGATAGGAGTCGCATCGGCGCTTGCCGCCGGCACCGCCGCCCCGGAAACAGGCGGTAAAACCGAAGCCCTTAACCTTTCGGACGAGCAGCTCTACCCCGAGGATTTCGAAGAGGAAAAACCGCGCGAAAAAAAAACGGCAAGACGTTCGGGAAAAAAGGTATTTAACGGGACCCTTGCCTTCAACAGGGCAACAGAAAAACAGCTGCAGCAGATTCCGGGCGTAGGACCGGTCATGGCCCGGCGGCTTGTAGCCTTCAGGGCATCGAAAGGAGGCCGGGTTGACCGTCACGAACAGCTGCTGGACGTGAAAGGCATCGGCAGGAAAAAACTGGAAATCCTAAAAAAGCACCTTACGCTCGAGTAAATGAGTAAAAGTCAGTTGGCCTGTGCGATCAGCAGCACCGAAAGCGCATTTGTACGGATTAAGACCTCCGGTTCCGGCAGATACGTTATCACTGCCTGCAGAACCGTCCCTGTCGGCGCCTGCGATCTCCAGGGGAGGAAAACGGACCGCGGCATCAAAAAACTGCTGTCGCTCACCGACGCATGGAAGGACGAAGCTCTGGCGCTCTGCTTCTGTCCCGACACCTATTTTCCCCTCAACGCATACTTTCCCGCCAATGCGGCAAGGAATGCCTGCTCGGAACAGTGCCGTATCGAAGCATCGCACTTTCTTATCCGTCCCGAGGAATTTCTGCACGACCATACCGCATACTCCGGTTGCCGGAACGGGGACAAGCTCGAAAAACATCTGGTGCTGTTCTACCGCGCCGAACCCTTTGCAACCCTCTCTGCAAAATTTGCGGAGCGCCACCCGATAGACTTCTGCGGCTCGCCCCTGCTCCCATCCGTCCACCGCTCCCGAAGCACCGATGGACCAACCGCCATGCTGGACCTTGAAAAAAGCCATGTCGTGCTTACCGTTACGGAAAACGGGCAGCTCGAACACTTCAACTTCCGCCGGGTAGGGAACCGGAAAGAGGCAGAATATTTTGCCATACATGAGCTGCAGAACAACCCGCAATGCCGCCGGAGCGCCGTCCAGGCTGCCGGCACACTGGCCGACAGGGCCATGACCTCGCTGCTCGAAAAGGAAACGCTCTGCAATCTTGTTCCCCCCGCCATT
>JAAXXP010000015.1 GCA_013334435.1 Chlorobiaceae bacterium
ATGGGGAACAAGCTTGAGGAGAGGGAACAACTATAATCGGGCATGCAGAAAGCCGCGCTTTTTATCGATGGGGCCAATCTTTTCTTTACGCAGCGCCATCTTGGATGGCAGATAGATTTCTCCCGTCTCATGAACTATTTCACGAACCGTTACCATGTGGCATCGGTGCGTTATTACGTGCCCTCGACCGATCCTCCTTCCGAGGATCAGAGTGCATTCAACAGGGTTCTTCTGACTCATGGTTTCGAGATCATCTCCAAACCGGTAAAAAAGATCGTCAATAAAGAGACCGGAGAGGTTGTCATGAAAGGCAATCTCGATATCGAGCTTGCCGTTGATGCCATGCTGACCGAGAGTATCTACGACCGGTTTATCCTCTTCAGTGGCGACAGCGATTTTTTGCCGTTGCTCAGGGCGCTGCAGCTGAAAGGAAAAACGGTTTCCGTCTATTCGACCAGGGGAATAAGCTCCCGTGAACTCTACAGCGGGCCGGATATCGATTTTCATGATCTTGCCCTTATGGGAAAAGAGATCGGCCAGTCGGAACCGGGAGGCGGCGCTGCAGGTCAGGAGCATGGTTATACAAGGCTTCCGGAAGCAGGGGAGCGCTTTACCGGTTCGGTGCTTTCCGTCAAGGCCTACGGCATATTTCTTGTCAATCCCTTCCATGTCAAATGTCTGCTTCCGCTGAGTTTTCTCGGGGTGACGAAGCGCATCGCCGATCTTTCCTCGATCGTGAAAATGGATGACCGTTTCGAAGTGACTGTCTTTGCAGTCGATACCGCTCATGATGTTCCCCAGATCACGGTCAAGCTTTCGAGCAAGATCATGTCGGAAGAGCTCGAAAGACGGGTAACGGCGCTGGCCTGAAGTTTCCTGAGCCGTTTTCCCCGTTACTTCTGCATCCTCAGCGGCAGCTCCAGGCCGTTTGCCTCAAGCAGATTCCGGTCACTCAGCAGCTCCTTTGCAGGACCTTGCGCAACTATGCGCCCTTCCGCCATGACATAGACATGGCTGCAGGTTTCCCAGATAAAGTCAAGGTCGTGTGAAACCGTAACTCTTGTTGCCTGCAGGTCTCTGACGAGCGAGATGAGCCTTTTACGGTTGCGCGGATCGAGGTCCGAAGTGGGTTCATCCATAACCAGCACCGAGGGGTGCATCACCAGCACGGCGGCGAATGCCGCAAACCGTTTCTGTCCCTGCGAGAGTTTCGAAGGAGGTTTGTCGCGCAGTTCCCACAGTCCGAAATCCCTCAGGAGTTTTTCGCTCTCCTCCGCGCTTCGCTCTGGATCCAGACCGAGGTTTTTCGGACCGAACATGATATCGTCGTAGAGCCGGGCCATGAAAAGCTGGTCGTCCGGGCTCTGGAAAACCAGTCCGGCCAGTTTTCTGATGCGCTCCAGGTTTTTTTTTCTGACTTCAACCCCGTCGATGGTGATCTTGCCTGACTGAGGCAGATACCAGCCGTTCAGATGGTTGACCAGCGTTGATTTTCCTGCACCGTTGGCGCCCACAATACCGACCGAATCTCCAGCCGTGACCGTGAGCGAGACATCGTGCAGCGCTCTTGTTCCGTCGGGGTAGGAAAAACTGACCTGTTCGACTGTAATCATTCCGGTTTACTTCTATTCTGTTACGGGGCGAACAGCACTCTTACCGCGGCAAAACAGATGAGTGCGGCCGTGATGGCAGCCGTGTCTGTTGCTGTAAAAGGTTTTTTCTGTTCCATAGAGAGGCTGTGCCTGAATCCCCTGGCGCACATGGCCATATATATCCTCTCGGCTCTCGATGTTGTTCTCAGAAGCAGTGATCCGATCAGTTGCGCCGTGCTGAAAAGGTCATTTCCCCTGCCGCCGAATGAACGCAGATCCCGGGCTTTCCGGAGTGAACGGGCTTCGGGGACGAGCAGAAAACTGTAACGGTATACCAGCTGCAGCTGGGTTACAAAAACTTCCGGAACCCCGAAAGAGCGCAGGGCGCTTCCGAAACGATGGAATGGCGTGCAGAGGGAGAACGCATGCATGGCGCCGAGAGCGACAAACGTTTTGGCTACGATTACACTTCCTGAAACCATCCCTCCGGTTATCGTGAAACTTCCTGCGGCGGAAAAAGGGGTGCGGTCGAAATAAAGGTTTCCCGCCGCCATGAAGAGCACGAAAGGGGAGAGCCGAAGCAGCCTTTTTGCGATGGGGCGCAGCGGAATGCCGGCTGCGGTTATGAAGAAAACCGGGAAGGAGCCGTAGGCTATCACTGCCGGAAGGTTATGCTTCGGGACGGAAACAACGAACATGATGAACAGGGCAAGGATGCCCAGCGAAGCCTGGTCTCCTGCCGGGAGGTTGCCGGACGCTTCCGGAGCATCCCTCTGTTCTGTTGCCGTTCCGAAACTCATGGAGAACACTCCTCGTGCTGCGGTTTTTTCCGGAGCAGCAGACCGGCGCTTCCTGCGACGAGCAGCACCAGAAGGCTTCCCGCAATGCCGGATAGTGTTGTGCCTGTATTGACCGGATTGTCAGCGGCCGGTGTCGTTTCCGGCTGCCCGGCCGGAGTCCTGAAGCCGTAATCGGGCAGGAAGGCAAGACGCTGCTGTATCGAGGCGAGAGCCTGGTGAACCGTAGCCGCGTTGCCCTGAAGCTCCTCCTTTCCGGACACTCTGGCCATCGACCATTCAAGACCGTCAGGCTGTGACGATGCAAACCACGAGAGGACCCCTCCGACGGCCAGTGTCGTGATGATGAATGCCTGGAAAATGAATGCCGGTTTGCCGCTCGGCTGCGACTGCATCGAGAGCAGTGCCGGTTCGGTTTTTGCCACGAACAGCAGGACAGCCATGGTGACAAGGCCTTCGACAATACCGATGGCAAGATGTATCGGGAGCATGAAGAGCACGAAGGTGCCGAAAGGCAGTTCACTGATGCCCGACAGCGTGGTCTGGATGACGACGGAAAACGCACCCATCAGAAGTCCGGCCGTCGCGGCGGTGATGCTTGCGGTGGCAATTCTTCCTGCAGAGAGAGAGTTGCCGGCAATGACCCGGTAGAGAAACGGATAGGCGATGAATGCCGGGAAAAACGCAAGATTGAAAATATTGCATCCCAGGGCCAGGAGGCCGCCGTCGGCAAAGAACAGCGACTGGACGACCAGCACCGATGCCAGGGCCAGCAGGGCGCGGTAGGGGCCGAGGAGCACCGTCAGGAGCAGTCCTCCGCCGAGGTGTCCGCTGGACCCGGTGCCGGGAATCGTGAAGTTGATCATCTGCGCGGCAAAGACAAAGGCCCCGAGAACTCCCATCAGAGGGGTTTTCACGCCGTCTGGTTCATGAGCGATTTTTTTTGCGCTCCAGGCGATGAGGGCGCCGCTTGCAACCCAGAACGTCCCCCCGATTGCGGGCGAGAGCAGAGCATCCGACATATGCATGGTTTTTCCTCCGGTGGTTGGCGGGCTGCCCGGCAGGGTCATCCCTTTTTATTGACAAGGTACGTTTTCGATGCGGATCGGCGGTTTTACCGGCTGACCTGCCCTTTTCAGAATCTCGACGCCAGGCCGACCAGAAGCGCGCTGTCGGTTTCGGCATCGTTCAGACCGCATTTCAGGCCGATGTCGAGATCAAGGTTTTCGGAAACGCTGTAGATGAGCCCTCCGATGAGAAATACCGGATGCGTGTTGCCGGTTACGTCCTCGCAGGTTTCAACGCCGATATCGGCAACCGAGCGCAGACGGTCGGTCATGTTGATCTCTGCGGCAATTGACGCATGCCAGATGTCATCGCGCGATGCCGCGTCATCGTCATCGTTTTTATAGTTGTTGCGGCTGTAGCCGACATTGGCGTGCAGTGCTCCGAAGTCCCCTTCATGGGTTGCTATCAGCGTGATGCCGGGTGAGAACTCACCGCTTCCGAAACCCTGCTGCTCGTCGCCTGTCGGAACGGAAATGCCAGGTTTAACGGCAAAGCTGAGCCCGTTCTCTTTATTTTCATAGATTCTCAGCTTGATTTCAAGACTCATGTCGCCGATACCGCTGTCATCGGCAACCGTCAGGCCGTTTTCCCTCACGGAGTACCAGGAGAAGGGAATGCCGACGACGAGATCGATATTTTCTGCGAGTCCGCAGGAGAGAGCCAGAGCTGTTTCTCCGGTGTCCTCCTTCACGTTCACTCCGCCGTCATCCGTTCTGTTCCATGCGAATTCACTGTTCACTTCGATCTGGAATTTCCCTTTTCCCTGGGTTCCGGTGTCGTCGGTAATGAGCGGATGAGCTCCGAAAACAGGTGCTGCCGAGAGCAGCGAAGCTGCAGTAACTGTAACAAGAGTGATTTTTTTCAACACAGGCGCTCCGGTTAAGGTTGATGGTGGTAGCACAAAAATACGATTTGTGTTACGAATCGCCAACAACAATTGTTAATAACCGGATTCGGGGAGTTACCCTGCGGAAGAAATGCTGAAGCTGAGATGCTTGACGCCCGCGAGCACCTTGAGCTGTGTTGCAAGTTTTTCCACCTCCCCGGCAGTTCCCTTCACCGCGATGATTTCCAGGCAGTGGTGATGGTCCAGGTGTATGTGCTGCGTTGAAATAATGGTCTCCTGAAAATCATGCTGGACGTCGAGCAGCTGGCCGACCAGTTCCCGTTTATGATGGTCGTAGGTCATGACGAGGGCTCCGGCAACATCGCCGCCTTCCACCCACTGTTTTTTCAGAAGCTCCTCCCTGATGAGATCGCGCAGCGCCTCGGAACGGCTTTTGTAGTGCTGATCGCCGATATGACGGTCAAAAGCGTCGAGCAGTGTTTTTTCAAGGGAAACACCGAACCGGTAGAGTTCGCTCATGGATGGTTTCTCCTGCTGAATAAAAAAAGCCGGCCTCAGGGCCGGCCTCCTGTAAACATGGTTACTCGTTATCGAAATCAGGGGCTTGCCCCGCAAGTTTTTCATGAATGGCTTTTGCTGCCGTCCGTCCGGCGCCCATGGCAAGAATGACGGTTGCTCCTCCTGTGACGATATCGCCGCCGGCATAGACATTTTCTTTCGAGGTGGCCATGGAATTGATGTCGACGACGATAGTGTCCCGCCTGCTGACCTCGATTTCTGGCGTTGTCTGCTTGATGAGCGGATTCGAACCGTTGCCGATGGAAATGACCGCCATATCGATCGGAAGCAGGAATTCGGAGTCTTTTACCGGTACCGGTTTGCGACGGCCGGATTCATCAGCTTCTCCAAGCTCCATCCGGATGCATTTCACGCCGGTCAGCCACTGCTGTTCATTGCCGATGAATGCAATCGGATTCATGAGCAGCAGGAACTCGATGCCTTCATTTTTTGCATGATCGATCTCCTCTTTACGGGCCGGCATTTCAGCTTCCGACCGTCGGTAAACGATATAGGCGTGCTCGGCGCCGAGTCGTTTCGCCGTACGGACAGCGTCCATTGCCGTATTTCCGCCGCCGAACACTGCGACGTTTTTGTCCCTGCAGTCGAAAACCGGAGTGTCGGATTGCGGGAAATCGTACGCTTTCATCAGGTTGACCCTGGTAAGGAACTCGTTCGCCGAATAAACTCCGAGCAGATTTTCTCCTGGTATTCCCATGAACCAGGGCAGACCGGCCCCTACCCCGATGAAAACAGCGTCGAAGTGCTCCTCCTCCATGAGCTCGTCGATCGTGACCGAACGTCCGACCACCGTATTGGTGACGAATTCGACCCCGATCTGTTTCAGTCCGTCAATTTCGGCCTGCACGATATCCTTGGGAAGGCGGAATTCGGGAATTCCGTACATCAGTACTCCGCCAAGCTGGTGCAGGGCTTCATAAACGGTCACCGAATGGCCGAGTCGGGCAAGATCGTTGGCACAGCTCAAACCAGCGGGACCACTGCCTATAACAGCTATTCTCTTGCCTGTGGCCGGCAGAATTTCAGGCAGTTCGACATTGCCGGTTTCCCGTTCGTAATCGGCCACGAACCGTTCGAGATTGCCGATGGCGACGGATTCATGTTTCTTTTCGAGAATGCAGACTTTCTCGCACTGGTCCTCCTGAGGGCAGACCCTGCCGCAGATCGCCGGAAGAATGTTGTCCTCCTTTATTTTCCTTACCGCTCCGAGAAAGTCGCCTTCCGCTATCAGTTTGATGAACTTGTCGATCTTGATGTTGACCGGGCACCCCTTGATGCATGCCGGGTCCTTGCACTGAATGCACCTCATTGCCTCCCTCTGTGCCAGTTCAGGAGTATAACCGAGATGAACCTCCCTGAAATTCCGGATACGCTCCTTCGGGTCCTGTGCAGGCATGGGCTGGCGCGGTATGGCAAGACGCTCCTTGGTCGTCATAGGTTTTAAATCCATAGTACTTCCTCTGTAGAAAATCTTCTGTTTTATGAGTGACTGCACATTCGGCCAGGCTGCCCGTTCACGTTCAGGGAGACTGGCTGGTTCAGGTTTTGAATGGGATTGCGGATGCTACTTCTGCTGGCCGAGCTGGCACTTGTGCGAGAATGCCTCGACGGACTGCTGTTCCTCCTCCAGGTACATTCTGTTTCTGTCGGAGAGGTTTTTGAAATCCACTTTGTGGGCATCGAATTCCGGTCCGTCAACACAGGCGAAGCGGATTTCGTTGTCGATCGTAACACGGCAGCCTCCGCACATGCCGGTTCCGTCAACCATCACCGGGTTAAGGCTCACCACCGTCGGGATGCCGTAAGGCCTGGTCACCTCCGCCACGGCTTTCATCATGGGGATGGGCCCTATGGCAAGCACGTAGTTGATGGTTTTTCCGGAGTCGATCAGTTCCTGGAGTTTCTGGGTGACGAAGCCGTGAAATCCGTATGATCCGTCATCGGTCGTTATGTAGGCTTCATCGCTGACCGCCTTCATTTCGTTTTCAAGAATGACCAGCTCCTTCGTGCGCGCTCCGTTGATGGTGATTACATGGTTGCCCGCTTCCTTGAGCGCCACTGCTGTAGGATAGGCTATGGCCGTGCCTACACCGCCTCCGATGCTGACGGCGGTGCCGAAGTTTTCGATATGCGAAGGGGTGCCGAGCGGACCGACAATATCATGGATGCTCTCGCCCTCCTTTTTCAGGTTCAGTTCGCGCGTGGACTTGCCCATACCCTGCACGATGAGGGTAACGGTCCCCTTTTCCGGATCGGAGCCTGCAATGGTCAGCGGAATTCTTTCGCCGTGTTCACTTACTCGTATCATGACAAATTGACCGGCTTTTCTTTTTTTAGCTATCCGGGGAGCGTGTATTTCAATTTTTTTGATATTTTCAGCTAAAAAAATAGCAGAAACAATATTGTTCATTTGTTTTTTTTAGGCTCTGTATGATTATGGAGAACTGCCGATCTTTTTGGTAAGGCAAAAGGAAGGTTATTATAGGAAATAAATACCGAATTAAAAAACGGGCTTCAGGGTAAAGTGCGCCCGGCCGCGGTTTGCGGTTTTCCTGCTGCGGGTTGCTCATCAAAATATGCTGGTATGATCTTTATTGCTGATTATGGCGCGGGAAATCTTCATTCGGTACAGAAAGCGTTCGAATATCTCGGTATCAAGGCTGTCGTAAGCAGCGATCCCCTCAAACTCGCCGGTTACAGGAAGGTGCTGCTTCCAGGGGTCGGAGCTTTCGGCCAGGCCATCAGTTGCCTGAATGCTTCGGGTTTTACGGAAGCGGTTCTTGAACATGTCGACAAGGGTGGTCATCTGCTCGGTATCTGTCTCGGCATGCAGCTTCTTCTCAGTGAAAGTGAAGAGATGGGCTCGAACAGGGGGATCGACCTCGTGCCCGGCAAGGTACTCCGTTTCAGGAGCGAAACCGACAAGATTCCCCAGATAGGCTGGAATTCGGTCGATCTGAAGAGAGAGAGCGTCCTGTTCAGGGGCATTGCCGACCAGACTTTTTTCTATTTCGTGCACTCCTATTACTGCCAGCCTGAAAATCAGGAGGACATTGCGGCAACAACCTGGTTCGCCGACAAAAATTTCTGTTCGGCCATTGAAAAAAATGGTATTTTCGCTGTACAGTTTCATCCGGAAAAGAGTTCCGAAGCCGGACTTCAGGTTCTGAAGAATTTTGCCGGATGTTAAAAGCTTTCAGTTATCGATATCATGTTTTTTTGCCATGCTGATTATTCCTGCCATTGATATAAAAGACGGTAAATGTGTTCGTCTCACCCGGGGCGATTTCAACCAGCAGAAAATTTACCTCGACAACCCGCGTGACATGGCCATCATCTGGCGCAAGCAGAATGCCAAGATGCTGCACATTGTCGATCTCGATGCCGCCCTTACCGGGGAGATGGTCAATTTCGAGCGCATAAAGGAGATTGTCGAAGAGCTCGACATACCCATACAGGTGGGTGGAGGCATCCGTTCGGTTGAAGCGGTGAAGCGCTATCTCGACATCGGAGTGGGACGTGTCGTGATCGGTTCCGCGGCAGTCACCAACCCTGAGCTTATCGGTGAGCTGCTCAGGATGTACCGTCCGTCGAGAATTGTTGTCGGTATCGATGCCGAAAACGGGGTACCGAAAATCAAGGGCTGGACGGAAAGCAGCGGAATGAAGGATTACGAGCTCGCCCTTGCCATGAAGAAAATGGGTATCGAGCGCATCATCTACACCGATATTACCCGCGACGGCATGATGCAGGGTTTCGGATACGAGAGCACGAGGCTTTTTGCCGAGAAGGCAGGTATGAAAATCACCGCTTCGGGAGGCGTAACCAGTTCGGAAGACCTGAAGAAACTGGTGCAGCTCCAGAAGTACGGGGTTGACTCCGTCATTATTGGCAAAGCGCTCTATGAGAGCAATTTCCCCTGCCAGGAGATGTGGTACAATTACGAAGGGGGGATCTGTCTTGATCATGATTTTTCAACTGCCCGGAAACGGTAGACGGGTCTGTTCCATTTCTGCAGCCCCTTCATTTCAATCACCACCCAACAAGCAGCAGTGCATGAACCTGAATTGCCATTGCAGCAGCAGATCGAGGCGTTGATATTCGCTTCGGAGGAAGCCGCATCCCTCTCCCTCGTCAGACAGGTTACCGGAGCCGAGCTTACCGCCGGTCAGCTTGACGCTCTGGTAATGGAACTGAATGCAGGATATGCCGCTGCCGGGCTCAGCTTCCGCATTCACCGTATTGCTTCAGGCTATCGCTTTCTTGCCGAGCCGCAGTTCGGCGATCTTCTCAAACGGCTGCTCGCTCCGCGAATCCGCAGGAAGCTTTCGCAACCGGTGCTTGAAGTGCTTTCGGTTATTGCCTACCGCCAGCCGGTTACCAAGGGAGAAATTCAGCAGCTTCGGGGCACCAGCCCTGATTACGCCGTTGACCGGCTGCTTGAAAGAGGTTTCATTACCGTGTGCGGGCGCGCCGATTCACCGGGCCGTCCGCTCCAGTACGGAACGACAGGCGAGTTTCTCGATCTTTTCGGTCTGCATTCCCTGAGGGACCTTCCGCAGTTGAGAGAGATTCGCGAGATATTGCAGGAGCATGAGGAGCAGGAGTATCTTGCCGGTGGCGGAGCGTCTCCGCAGTCGGGACTTGAGCATAACGATGAGTAACAGTTTAGAGTACTATGAGTAAAAATACCCGGGAGGAACGGCTTGTCAGGATCAACAGATATCTGGCAATGAGCGGAATTGCGTCAAGAAGGGCTGCCGATCAGCTTGTTGTGGCCGGGAGGGTTACGGTTAACGGCCTTCTCATCACGGAGCCGGGTCTGAGGGTCGATCCCAAGACCGACGAAGTTATCGTCGACGGACGGCGGCTTGCGGAGCCCGAAGCGAGAAAGGTGTATATCCTTTTCAACAAGCCCAGAAACGTCATCACGACAAGCAGCGATGAGAAAAACCGCGATACGGTACTTGACCATGTAAGCGTAAAGGAACGGGTCTATCCTGTCGGCAGGCTCGACCGGAAGACGACAGGGGTTCTTTTACTGACAAATGACGGCGATCTTGCGCATAAATTAATGCATCCTTCTTCAAATGTGAAAAAAGAGTATATTGCGGTATTGGATAACAAGTTTCCGCATGCGCTTTTACTTCAACTGACCGGCGGGATGCGCCTGAAGGATACCGGAGAGAAGGTCATGCCGTGCCAGGCCAGAATACTTGACGACGGTCTGCAGGTGTGGATGAGTATTCACGAGGGGAAAAACCATCAGGTCAGAAGGATGTTCGAGACTCTCGGTTTTGAAGTAAAAAGACTCGAACGCATTGCCTACGCCGGACTGAAGGTCGGCGAACTCCGGCGCGGAGAGTGGCGGTATCTCGGTCGTAAAGAGATTCAGCAGCTTCAGCAGCTGGTATCAGGCGGCGTTTGATCGACAGGTCGTTCTCATTCCGGGAGTACCGATAGAGACGACTTTGGTGTGCGGTCATAAAAAAACCGCCAGAGATGAACCTTGTCTGTCATGTGCGTAAACGTCGTGTCGCGCGAGCGGTTATGGCGTTTTCTCTTTTATCGGCATGTTTCAGCACCCTTCCGCCACCGGCCGCTGCCGAAGATGGTCTCGGCGATCTGCTCGACAGGGGGCAGATCGGCGGCGATCTGGAGCAGCTGCAGGAGAACCTCGATGCCCTGAAAGCCCGAAAGATCAGGATCAACGAGGCCGAACCCGATGCATTGCGCCAGCTGCCCTGGCTGAACAGCGGGGATATTTCATCCATTGTCGAAGTGCGCCGAACTCGAGGCGCCATTCTGTCCCTCCGGCAACTGGAAGCTATTATCGGACCGGAGAAAACGGCACGAATCGCTCCGTATGTCACCTTCGCGCGGAAAACCCGCTTACCCTCTCCGGAAGAAAAAGAGCCCCTCTCAGGCAGCTTTTCCAGCAGGGTTTTATGGGATACAACCCCCCGCGACGGCCTGTCCGACGGTCGCTACCCCGGCGATCATTTCAAACTGTACAACCGTCTTCAGCTCGATTACGGGAACTTCCAGGCAAACCTCGTGCACGACAAGGATATCGGAGAGCCGGATGTCGCGGATTTCGTATCGCTGAGCCTCAGCGCCTCCGACCTCGGGATCGTGCAGCAGGCCGTGCTTGGAAATTACAGGCTGAATTTCGGTCAGGGGCTTCTCGTCGGTCAGAGCCGCTTCATGTCGAAAGGATCCGAACCCTCCAACAGCGTCAGGATTGGTTCGAAACGGCTCTCGCCATCCTCTTCGAGTTCCGAGTACGGCTTTTTCCAGGGAGCTGCGGCCACCCTTGATCTGAAACCGCTGGAAGTGACGGCGTTCTGGTCAGCCAACCTTGTCGATGCCAGAAACACCACCGGAACGATAACGAGTTTCGATGAAGCCGGCTATCACCGGACCATGACGGAACGGAACCGGAAGGACAACGTTACGGAAACCGTCTATGGCGCCAGTATTCTTTACCGTTTCGAATCCGGAGCTGTTTCGGGAAAAGCCGGCGGAACGTGGCTGCGCTACGACTACGGCGAACCGCTCAAGGCGCTCGGCTCCGTTGACGGTTCATCATCGCTTGGAGGCGTCGAATGCGATCTCCTGATAGGTCGTCTCGGATTTTTCGGGGAGGCTGCATGGTCGGAAAAGCCTCACGGGCGTGTTTCCTGGATTGCCGGGGCGGACTATCAGGTGCTTCCGAAGGTGAATCTGCTGTTCGCCGTCCGCGATTATGACCCCGGCTATTACTCTCCGTTCGCCGGTGCATTTGCCGAACGGGGCGACAATGCATCGAACGAGAAAGGTTGCTATTTCGGCATTGAAGGGGCCGTCAGCAGCAGGGTTTCACTGGGAGCATACGTTGACTGGTTCCGGTTTCCGAAACTCGATCCTGATCCGAAAGTTTATGCGCATCCCTCTTCAGGGTATGATACCCGTTTCTTTCTGACGTGGAAGCAGTCCCCCCTGTTGATCTGGAGTCTTCAGGGCCAGCATAAGGAAAAGGAGGATGTGCTGAAACAGTGTCCCGGAGGAGTCGTTTCATGTCGGAGCAGCGCAAAAAAATATGCGCCGCTTCCGTTGGTCACCGACCGCCTGAGGCTGGATTGTGATATCGACGTTTCCCGGAGGCTGCATCTGCGAACCCGTGGCGAGGTGAAAAGAGTCGTCAAGGAGTATCTCGCCGGTGATGAAACCTATTACGGCTGGCTGCTCTATCAGCAGGCAAATTTCAGGGTGGGCAGCTTCGGTCTTAAAGGCCGCTTCACCCTGTTCCATACGGATGACTACGATGCCGCAATCTATACCTATGAAGACGATCTTCCGCTCGTATTCAACAGCACGGCGTTCAGCGGCAGGGGAAAAGCCCTCTTTCTGGTTGCATCCTGGGATGTTTCCAGAAACCTGAAACTGGCCGGCAAGTTTGAAACCACATGGTACGATGACAGGGATGTCTACAGCAGCGGCGCTGACGAGCGGGACACCAGCGCTCCCGGCTCATTCCATCTGGGATGTTCGCTGAGGTTCTGAGTGTTTTTCCGCTCAGTGACCCGATGCGGCCCGGTCGAGGCGGTCCCTGATAGCCCGGCCGATCCCTTCTTCGGGAGGCAGTTCGCAGTAAATGACGGCGATGCGGCGCGAGTCGCAGAGACGGAAGAAGTCGAACAGCATTCTGGCGTATTCATCCGGCGTACGGCAGATCCTCGAGAGCGACAATCCTCCGGCTTCGGGTACGGACAGCCCGATGTATGCGGCGCGCACTCCGGGCGGAGTGGTAACGGGCTCACGGGATCCGCAGAGCACGACACGCGCGGCGGGTGCGTAGTGGGGGTATTTCAGCCCGGGACTTCTGGGGGTTTCATCTGTCAGCAGGCAGTCGCTTGTTTCGAGTGCGCCGACGACGCTCCGAAGTTCTTCCATGCTGACCGCGCCGGTTCTCAGAAGCCGGGGGGTGGGGCCCGAGCAGTCCACAATGGTCGATTCCAGACCGATAGCGCTCGGCTCTCCCCTGAAGAGGCAGTCGATTTTCCCGTCGAGATCCTCCAGCACCGCTCTCCAGCTCGTTGAACTCGGCTTTCCGGAGAGGTTTGCCGACGGTGCGGCCACCGGGCACCTGCAGTGCTGCAGAAACGAGTGTGCATCCGGATTGGAAGGGCAGCGGACTCCTACCGTATCCAGACCTGCCGTGACCGAATCCGGAACGTTACTGTTTTTTTTCAGGACGATGGTCAGCGGTCCCGGAAAAAAACGGCGAATGAGTTTTTCGGCGTCGCTGCCGATATGGTCGGCAACCTTCAGGACATCTTCGGGGCGGGCGACATGGACAATCAGCGGATTGTCCGGGGGCCGTCCCTTTGCAAGAAATATGCGCAGAACAGCTTCGGGGTGGCATATTGCCGCGCCGAGTCCGTAAACGGTTTCCGTCGGAAACGCCACGATACCCCCATCGTTGATGAAGCGCGCGGCTTTTTCAGGAGAATCGGTGACCATGGTCTGCATGAACGTGATGCGATGCGGCGACTACCTGCAGAAAGCCAGAAGCGCCAGCTGTTCGGGGAAAAATATGCTGTAACAGAGCAGGCCGGAACAGGCGCTGAAGAGCGGAATGGTGAGGTTGTCGTCAACTTTGAACCTGCCGACATGCATGTCGAAGGCCTCCGTTCCGGTTGCCGTCATGGCCATGACAAGGCCGACCTGCAGATTGAGGTTCGGCACAACCGCTACGATGAGAAGCGCGGTCAGGAGAAAAGCCGCGCTGCCTTCCAGGCTCTTGTGCCCGAAACGGTGTTTTCCGAATGCTTTTCCGACAAGCGCGGCAGCGGTATCGGCCAGCGCGACCATCGAGAATGCAGCAATTGCAATGATCTTCGGGAAAAAAAACACCAGAAGCAGTGCTGAAAGAGTGATGCAGGTTGCCCCGTTCATCTGCTTGTGTGTTTTTTCGAGTTCGTGCTGCCGGAGCATCGATCCGAAAGTGCGGTGATACCATTCCGATACCGGTTCCGATATGTTTTTCAGCATGTCAACGAGAAAAAATCCGCTAAAGAGCGGCACCAGAAGGAGGAGCGCAAGATCACGGCTGATATGGCAGTAGATCAGGGCAATGGAGATCGAAGAGATATGGATTGCCTTGCGCGCCAGTTCCGCACGAAAGTCGAGTTTGTCGGCCTGTCCGGTTCCGTATTGTTTTCTGTTCTGGTTTTCAGTCACGGTGCCTGCTGTGGTTCGATCATGTTTTTTTGCCGGCCGATACGCTCTCCGGCATGATTCCCATATGACAATGCATGCGGAATATACATTGAAAAGGCGTATGACGAAAACGGAGCGGTCGGGGGCATGCCTGCTTCACGGTTGAGCGCAACCGCGGCATCTTTTCCGTCCCGTCACCCGACCCCCCGGTTTTGTTTCGAAAGCTGCCAGGGCCATGGGATCTCTTTGGTTCCCGGGCTTTTCCGGGGCACGCTGCGGCTTCCGGAGGCTTCGATGCGGCGGTATATCCCTATTCTCCGGGAGGTTTTATTTTCCTCACCAAAACATGTACTTTACAGCTGCTTTTTCAACCTTATTGAGCTTTTGCTGTATGGCTTCTGATGCACTTCGGGTTGCTGCCGTCGATCTCGGCACCAACTCCTTTCACATGATTATTGTCGAGGAGAATCGTGAAAAGGGTATTGTAGAGATCGACCGGGTGAAGGATATGATCTGTATCGGCAGGGGCAGCATTTCAACGAAAATGCTCAGTGAGGAAGCCATGCAGGCAGGCATCACGGCTCTGAAAAACTTTCTCGTGCTTGCCTTTCAGCATGGCGTCGCGCCGGAGCATGTGCTTGCTTTCGCAACCAGCGCCATCCGGGAGGCCCGGAACCAGTCCGAGTTTATCCGCAGGGTTAAAGAGGAGACCGGTTTGAAGGTCAAGGTGATATCGGGGAGGGAGGAAGCCGAGTTCATCTACTACGGAGTCAGAAATGCGGTGAAGCTTGGAACCGTCAGTGACCTGATTTTCGATATCGGAGGGGGTTCGGTAGAGTTCGTGATTGCCGACCGTTCCGGCGTAAAGCTTCTTGAAAGCCGCAAGATCGGAGTCGCAAGAATGTTCGAGCGGTTTGTCACCGCCGATCCGGTACCGGAGTACGACATCAAGCTGCTGGAGCAGTTTTTCGCCGCCGAGATGGTTTCAGCCGCCGACAAGGCTGCGGAGCTGGGTGTGAAGCGGGGGATTGCCTCTTCGGGTACTGCCGGGAACATCGCCCGGATGATCCGCTCTCTGCAGGGGGAGGATATCGAGGCCTCCCTGAACAACAGCGGATTTACCCGAAGGGAGTTCAACCGGCTTTACAAAACGGTGCTTCCGCTTCGTTCGCCCGAACGGCGCAAGCTGACCGGTCTCGACGAGAAAAGGGTTGACCTGATTGTGCCGGGGCTTATTCTTTTCGATACCGTTTTCAGGACGTTCGGCCTCGAAGAGATCGTCATATCCGATTCCGCGCTGCGTGAAGGCATGGTGCTTCACTATCTGCAGCAGAAACATGACAAGCCGGGGAAACATCCCGGCCGGGATATACGCCGGGAGAGCGTCTATGAACTCGGCTTCCGGTGCAACTGGAACCGGCAGCATTCGGAGCAGGTCGCCAGACTCTGTCATCAGCTTTTCGACCAGCTTTCGGATCTCCACTGTCTTGATCTCCGTTATCGGGAACTGCTCGAATATGCGGCCCTTCTGCACAATATCGGCACCTTCATATCCATTTCCTCGCATCACAAGCACAGCCAGTATATTATCATGAACGGCGATCTGCGCGGTTTTTCCCCCTCTGAAACCGGTATTATCGGTAATGTGGCGCGTTATCACCGGAAGTCGCCCCCCTCTGAAAAACATACCCAGTACAGCCAGCTCAAGCCGGGGGACCGCAAGGCTGTCGATGTGCTTTCCGGTATTCTCCGTCTGGCCAACGGGCTTGAGCGCGGCCACCGGCAGAACATTCAGTCGATCGAGATCTCGTTCGACGAGAAGACGATTACGGCAGGCCTGCACAGCCGACTCGAGCCGGATATCGAAATATGGGCGGCGGATCTTCTCAAGTCATGGCTTGAAACGGTTCTGCAGCGCGATATCGTGTTTGAGCCTCTTCAGGCATGAGCAGGAGTGGTTTCGGGATGTACAGTGAAGATTTCCTCATCTCAAGACCCGGCACGCTCTGGTTTGAAACGGCAGGTACAGGATCTGCAGGCGGTGACGGGCTGCTTTTTTCCGATCCTCTGGAGGCGCTGACACTCGATACGCTCTCCGGCCTGCATGATTTTTTTTCGGCGCTTGAAGACCGGCTTCGCAAGGGGTTTTTTCTTGCCGGATGGCTGAGCTATGAAGCCGGCTGCGGATTTGAATCGCAGTTGCGGCGTACGTCCCGATTCGCTTCAACTGCCGGTCCGCTCGCATGGTTCGGGGTATACCGGGAACCGCTGCGTTTTACCGGTGATGAAGTGGAGATCTTTCTTTCCCGTCAGAGGTCCCGGGAATCTTTCGCTCTCGGTGCGCTTTCTTTCGATCTTCCGGCTTCCCGCTATCGTGCCGCTATCGATACCATAAGGGAACGGATAGCCGCCGGTGATGTCTATCAGGTCAATTTTACCGGCAGGTACCGCTTTTCGTTCAGCGGCTCCCCGCTGGCGCTTTTCGAAACGCTTCGCAGGAGTCAGCCCGCCGCCTACAGCGCGATGCTCAATACCGGTGACCGGATGGTGCTGTCCGTTTCTCCGGAGCTTTTTTTTCGATGCCGGGACGGGATGATCGAAACCATGCCCATGAAGGGCACGGCTTCCAGAGGGGCGAGTCCGGAGGAGGATGCCGCCCTGAAGCAGGGACTCAGGGAGTGCGGGAAAAACCGGGCGGAAAATCTCATGATCGTCGATCTCCTGCGCAACGATCTCGGAAGGATATGCATGCCTGGTTCCGTCGAGACCTCCGACCTGTTCGCCCTGGAATGCTACCCCACCCTCTACCAGATGGTTTCGACGGTGCGCGGAAAACTCAGGTGCGATGCCGGGCTTTATGATATTTTCCGGGCGCTCTTTCCGTCCGGCTCGGTTACCGGAGCGCCGAAAATAAAGGCGATGGAACTGATCGGAGAACTGGAGACGGCCCCCCGAGGGATCTATACCGGAACGATGGGCTTCATCGAGCCCTGTCGCGATATGGTATTCAATGTCGCAATCCGTACCGTCGAACTTGCGGGAGACAGGGGCGTTTACGGTTCCGGCAGCGGTATCGTATGGGATTCCGATCCTTCGGAGGAGTACCGGGAGTGCATGCTCAAGGCCCGGATTCTCGACGATGCGGCCAAGGGGCCTCCCGGGCTTTTCGAAACCATGCTCTGGGCCGGCAGGTATCTCTGGCTCGATGAGCATCTTGAGCGGATGCGGAGGTCTGCTGCTGCGTTTGGTATCCCTTTCGATGAAGAGGGGGCGCGAATGGTGCTGGAATCCCTCGAAGACGGGCTTGCGGCGGGAGGCGGACGTTTCAGGGTCCGCATCGGGCTTTCCTCGAAGGGACAGCTCGCTCTCGAACATGAACCGTTCGAAATGGTTCCTGCGAGTGCTCCGGTCAGGCTCTGTCTTGCCGGAGAGCGCATCTTTTCGACCGACCGGTATCGCCGGCATAAAACCACGTCGAGAACGTTATATGACCGGTTTTTCAGGCTTGCGGCGCTCCGTGGTTTTGACGAGGTGCTCTTTCTCAACGAGCGGGACGAAGTTGCCGAAGCCGCAATCAGCAATGTGATTGTCCGGAAAGGATCCTGCTATTACACGCCTCCGGCTGCTTCAGGCATTCTCGACGGCATATTCCGGAGCTATTTTCTGCATACCCGGATCAACTGCCGTGAAAAAGTGCTTTTTCACGGTGATCTTCTCGCCGCCGATGCAATCCATGTCTGCAATTCGCTCAGAGGTTTGCGCCGTGCAGTTTTCGACGGAACGGTAATTACAGGTAACGGTTGATAAGAAAACGGAATAGGCGTATATTGCCGTAAAGCTGTGCCGTCCTTCTATCATTTTACCGCCTACCATCATGCGAGATCATACGCCCGACTTTAAAATGCATGAGCTTTCCGACGCCAGTAAAGCTCTTATCCGCCAGACCGTGCAGCAGCTTCTCGAAAAGCTTGCGGCGGACGGTAAACTGGTGGGGGATTCGCTTCTGGAATTCTGGGTTGAGGTTCCCGGTCTGCAGCATTCCAGGGGGACGTTTCGCGGCGGTTTTCACATGCCGGACAGCTTTATCTACATCACGGACTATTTCCTTTCCGGGGAAGCGGCCCTCAAACCCCTTCCGGCCTATACCGGCGATCCCGCCAGGGTTTGGGAAGACCTGTTCGACGAGCTTTTCTACCAGATCGAAATCTTTACCTCTCCCGTTTCGGACCCCAGGGGAATAACGCTTGAGCTCTGGGCGGGAAACCGGCAGCGGCCTGAAGGAGAGTGGATTTATGCCGTGGACCGGAAGATCGAACTCGCGTAGCGGGTTACGTCTGGGTTCTGCTCTCTATTAATAGGGATGCCCTTCAGCTTTTTTCGGGCCAGTCGCAGATATCCCTGAGCACGCAGCGCGCACACTCCGGCTTTTTCGCCTTGCAGGTGTAGCGTCCGTGCAGCAGCAGATAGTGGTGAAAATCGATGACCCACGCTTCGGGAATGATGGCGATCAGTCCGGCTTCGGTCTCTTCCGGTTTGGAGGTTTTTACCAGGCCGAGGCGGTTCGATACCCGGTGCACATGCGTATCGACCGGCATGACCGGACGGCGGAATGCGTTGCTCAGCACGACGTTGGCGGTTTTTCTTCCTACCCCCGGCAGGCTTTCCAGAGCATCTCTCGATTCGGGAACTTCGCCGTTGTACTCATCTGCCAGTTTCCGGCTGACGGCAAGGATGTTTTTCGCCTTGTTGTTGAAATAGTTGATCGAGCGGACAAGAGTTGTGACGGATTCCAGATCCAGCAGGCTCATGCTCGCGGCATCGGGAGCTATCCTGAAAAGCTCTCCGGTGATTTTATTGACCTGTTTGTCGGTTGCCTGTGCGGCAAGGATGGTGGCGATGAGCAGCTGAAAGGGAGATGCGTAAACCAGTTCGCTTTTCGGTTCGGGATAAAGCGTGCCGAGCGTTTCCCTGATGAAGCTGACTTTTTCCGGTGCGGTCGTTCTCGATGGCATTCAGTCAAGATTTTCGGTTTGCAGGAGTTGTCTTGAAGGGAGAATCACGGCTGTGAGTCTGCCGAGCAGGGGATTATTGTGGTAGACGCATCCGGTGTCGATGGCGATAAGGCGTTCCAGCAGCAGCGGTTTCGGAACCGGGGTATGGGCGCAGACCAGGGTTTTTTCCCAGGGATAACGTTTGCTTTCCAGGAAGGATGTTCTCATATGGAGCCGCTGCCAGCAGAACTCCTCGGGTTTGTAGTACCGGAGATTGTCCCTGACGGAGAGTTCCGGATCGAGTCCTCCGTGGGTGAAGAAATAGTTTTCCGTTTCGATGTAAAAACGGCCGTTTCTCAGAAAATCGAGATGCTCTTCGGGAAAATCGAGCCCCCTGCTGCTCGCATACGAACGGAGCGTAGCCTGACCGCCGTTGTAGAACCAGGTTACGGGATCACGGTTTTCAAGATACTGCAGGTACATCACCTCGTGGTTTCCCTTGATGAAAAAACAGGCGAACCGTTTCTGCAGTTCAAGCAGAAAGTCGATCACCTCTCTGGAGCGGGGGCCCCGGTCGATATAATCGCCAAGGAAAACAAGCTGATCGTCGCTCTGAAGCTCGAGCTGTTCGAGAAGGTGCTGCAGGGAGAACAGACACCCGTGGATATCACCGACTGCGATGATCCTGCAGTTTTCCGAGAGTGTATGTTCCATCTCCCGTCCTGGTGAGAAAATTATTTGTCCGGTTCGGTTTTCTGCAGTTTTACCGTCGAGTGATCGATCAGTCCTCTTCCGTTTTTATGGATTTTTCCCTGGGTTTTCAGTTCGTTGAATATCGCGTCGAGAATGCCGTTGACGAATTTGCTGCTTTTATCGGTGCTGCTGAATTTTTTTGCAATCTCGATGGCTTCATTGATGGAAACTTTAGGGGGAATATCCTCGCAGTAGAGAATCTCTGCAAGCGCCATTCTGAGGATGTTCTTGTCGATAATGGCAATACGGCTCATGTCCCAGTTGAACGTATGATTTGAAATATAACGGTCGATTTCACTCATATGTTCCTTGATGCTGCCGATGAGGATGTTGAAAAATTTCATGGCATTGGCATCGTCAAGAATTTCCCTGGTCAGAAGCCATCCTGCTGCGGAGTCAATATCGGTATCACGGAGTTCAATGGTGTAGAGCGCCTGTAATATTTTTTCCCTGATCTGTCGTCGGTAGGTCTTCATAAAAGAGCGGTGTGTTGATTTTATGGGTTGAGAATAGAATGGATAACGCTCTGTGTCCGGGTTAAGTTTTCAAGCAGGCATCCGGGAGTGTTTTTATGCAGCTCATCCATAGGCACGTTTCCTGTAGCTACTGCAATGGAGTGGGCCTGCAGCGCTCTGGCACAGGTAATGTCGTGAACGGTATCGCCGATGATGACGATATCTTTTCCGGAGAACTTTTTTCCGGTCATCCGGAATGCCCGTTCCACGGCAATCGGGGGAAGGTCGTTACGGTGGAAGGCGTCGTCGGCAAAAGCGCCGAACGGGAAGTAGTGGTCTATTCCGGGCAGCTTGAGTTTATGTCGTCCGGATGCCTCGAAATTACCGGTAAGGAGACCGAGCAGGAGATCGGTACGCCCGGCAAGCGCGTCGAGAAGTTTGCGTACGCCGGCCATCAGGGTGACATCCGACGGGCGGGTTTCCTGGCGGAAGCGCCTGATATAGGACTCTTTGGCCGCATCGAATTTTTCCGCTATCCGGTGCTTTTCGAGGCCGGTCTCGGCGAGCACCTCATAAATGATGGATCCATCCATCCTGCCGGAAAAATCATGGGTGGCGGCGCTCCCCTCTGTCCCGTAGACCTCCCTGAGGGCATCGATGAGGATCCGCCGGTTGATACTGCTCATGCTGAGCAGCGTTCCGTCTATATCAAATAACACCAGTTTTCTCAGCATAAAAGGATCCGGCAGCCTCAATGGCTTGATTTTTCAAGCCTGACGGGAATCAGTTTCGATACACCCTCTTCTTCCATGGTTACGCCGTAGAGCGCCTGACAGGACGCCATGGATTTCTTGTTGTGCGTAACAATAATAAATTGAGTGTTATTCTCAAATTTTTTCAAGAGTTTAATGAAACGGCCCACGTTTGCGTCGTCGAGAGGAGCGTCCACTTCGTCGAGAATGCAGAAGGGGCTGGGCTTGACAAGATAGATGGCGAAGAGGAGTGAAAGGGCTGTCAGGGCCTTCTCGCCTCCGCTGAGCTGTTCGATGGAGAGCGGTTTTTTGCCTCTCGGTTTCGCTACGATTTCAATATGCGCTTCAAGCGGATCTTCGGCGCTGCTGCAGAGAAGATCAACCTCGTCTTCGGGGTCGAACAGCTCATGGAAAATGGCGATGAAGTTCTTTCTCACCGCGTTGTAGGTCTCCCTGAACTTCAGGAGAGCAGTTTTGTTGATCTCCTCGATGGTGTTGCGCAGCAGGGTTTCGGCAGAGAGCAGGTCCTCTTTCTGGGCAAGCAGAAAATCAAGCCGCTCTTTTTCCGATTCATACTCTTCAAGCGCCAGTTCGTTGACCGCTCCGAACTGCTCACGCTGCCGCAGCAGGAACGCCAGCCGGTTTTCCGCCGAGGCCCTGTTGAAATCCGCAGGGAGCTTCTCCGGTTCAACGATCTCCAGTTCACAATCATGCCGGACGCGGATCGAGGTCATGAGATGATCGAGCAGCTGTTCCGCCCTCGACTGCTCTCCCTGCAGTTCCGAAACCAGTTCCCGGCTGATGTCGTGTTTTCTTCGCAGCTCCCGCACGGCTGTACGGGCATCGTGATTTCCCGCCTGCAGCTCCCGACAGACGGTCTCAAGCTCCATGAGCGAGGTCTGTTCTCCGGCTGCGGCGACAAGCGTTTTTTCCAGTTCGGCCTTCAGTAAGGAAACGGCATGCTCCGTATCGCGGATTTTCGTCGAGGCATCGGCACTCTCCCGTTCCAGCTTCCGGATATCATCATGTACTGCCCGAAGGGTCTGAAGTGTCGCATTGATGCTGAAAAGCAGCTTTTCCAGCTCAAGCTGTGCATCCCGGTGCAGACTCTGGCGCGACTGGACATCGTGACTGAGCCTGTGGTAGCGGCTTTCGAGCTTTGTCAGCTCTTCCTGGGAGTGCAGAATGGTTTGCTGGAAGCGGAGCACCCTCTCTTCAAGGGTTTCGATTTCAGGGACGAGCGCGGAGGCGTTCAGGTCGAGCTGCTGCTCTTGCAGGGTAATTTCCATAATCTCCTGTTCGGCACGGCTGATGCTCTCCCGTCGGGAGTTTTCTTCAGCTTCAATGCGGGCGAGATCTTTTTCCAGCACATTGAGCGCCTGCTGCTGCGGCACGCTCTGAACCTGTTTCAGCCTGGTCGCAAGGGTATCGAGTTCCTGGCGGAGCTGAAGAAGCCGGGCTTCCGCATGAGTGCATGTTTTCGCTATGGCAGCCTCTTTTTTCGCCAGCAGGTCTCGTTCGGCTTTTTTGCCGAGCCGGAGCCCTTCACTGTTGTGGGCGCTTCCGCCGTAAAGCACCCCTTTGCCGTTGAATTTTTCCCCTTCCGGAGTAACGAAGACCGATTCCGGATGGAGGCGGGAAAGCGTTTCGGCAGTTTCAAGGGTATCGACCATATAGTGCCCGCCGAGCAGCAGATTCATGGCCGGAGAGAGATTCTCGGGAAAACTCAGGAGGCTGATGAGGCTTTTTGCATTGTCGGGCGCGACGGTTCCGTTTCCGCGACTCTCCCGGATCAGTTCAAGCACCAGAAAATGCAGTTTTCCCTTTTTCGACTGCAGCAGCTGTTCCATCGATTGTTTCGCTTCGGCAAGAGAGTGTGATACATAATAGCCGAGAGCTTCTCCAAGGGCGGCATGAACGGCTTTCCGGTGCAGCGGGTCCAGCGCGATGAGATCGGAGAGGCATCCCGGTGTCGAGCCGGGAGCTTTCATGTTTTCAAGGAAAGCGATGCCCTGGGGCAGTCCCTCGAAATTGTCGAGCACGGCATTGCAGAGCGCTATCTGGTTGCCGATGTTTTCACGCTGTGCCTTCAGGGAGAGCAGCTCATCCCTCTGCAATTCGATAGCCGTCCGGCACTCCTCCGTTTTTTGCTGCAGCAGCTGTTCTTCCTGCCGAGCCTCTTCTATCCGTGACTTCTGCAGGACGATTTTCTTTTCGGTTGCCTGTCGTGCCTCACGGATATCTTCTATCTGCCGGATTGTCGCTGCTTTTGTTTTTTCCGCTCTTTCAAGAGAGGAGCGGAGGTGTTCCCTGCGGCTTTCACAACTGTTTTTTTCAAGGACGAATTTTCCGAGCGCTTTTTCCGTTTCAGCCATTTCCCGCCTTTTTTCGGCAATTGCGGATCGCTGCGCCTGCAGTTCGGCGTTAAGGCTGTCCTGTTCCAGAGCGAGATTCCTGTACTCCTCCAGCTTCGCCCTGGATACCTCTTCAAGCGGATTTTTCCGGTCGGTCAGTTCGGTGTTCCGCTTTTCAAGCATGAGAATTTTCTGCTGTTTTTCCTGCAGAGCCGATCGGATGCTGCCAAGAGCAGCCGTCAGGTTTTTTTTCTGTTCCTCCTGCTGCAGCACTTTTTTTTCGAGGTCGTGAATCATCGTACTGCGCCCGTTGAGCTGCTTCTGGGCCGTCGAAAGCTCCTCCTCGCGGCGCAGCTGCAGCAGTTCGGCCTCCTGCAGCACACTGTCGTGGCCCGCTATCGACGCGGCCAGTCCGTGGCAGATCTCCTCCTCCCTTTCGATCCTTTTTTTCAGCGGCTCGAGTTTTTCGAGCTCTTCATGCAGGGTAATGCCGGCAAGCTGCAGATCCATCGCCCTGATATCCTGTTTCAGTTCCCGGAGTTTTTCGGCTTTTTTGACCTGCAGTTTCAGGTTCCGTACCTTTTTTTCCACTTCGGCAATGACATCATCGACTCTCGAAAGGTCCCTCGACGCGCTTTCGAGCTGTTTGAAGGTCTGTTTTCTCCGCTGCTTGTACCTGGTTATGCCGGCGGCTTCCTCGAAAAGCTTGAGGCGTTCCTCGCTTTTGTTGCTGATGATCTCCTCGATCATCTTCAGCTCGATCACCGAATAGGCGTCGCTGCCCATGCCGGTATCGGTGAACAGATCGAGAATATCCTTGAGCCGGCAGGGTACCTGGTTGAGCAGGTAGTCGCTGTCTCCGTTCCGGTAGAGCCGGCGGGTGACGGTTACTTCGGTATATTCGGTCGGCAGGACGTTGCGGGTGTTCTCGATGGTGATGGAGACTTCGGTAAGGCTGAGCGGCTTCAGGTTTTTCGAGCCGTTGAAAATGATGTTTTCCATTTTTGCCGAGCGAAGCAGGGAGGTGCGCTGTTCACCGAGTACCCATCGAATGGCGTCCACCACGTTGGTTTTGCCGCAGCCGTTCGGTCCGACAATTGCCGTAAGCCCTTTGTCGAAAGAGATTCTTACCCTGTGGGCGAAGCTCTTGAACCCGAAAAGCTCGATTTTTGAAAGGTACATGAAGGGGCGTTTTTGTCGATCCTGTTTCAGCCGGAAATCAGAAAAGTAATAAAATAAGGGGTACCCGAAAAATACGGAACAGTGGCTGCTATGCCATGGCGTTTTTCATGGCGCTGACCACAGCGGCGGCGTGAACCGCCGAGCGGATGTCATGCGCACGGATGATGGAAGCTCCGTTCATGAGCGCTATGGTCTGTGCTGCAGCGGTGGCGTCGTACCGTTCTGCCGGCGGGAGATCGCTTTCCCCCTGTTTCTTTACGGCGTGGCCGAGAAATGATTTTCTCGAAACCCCGGCCAGCAGCGGACGCCGGAGTTCCAGCAGTGCGCGGAGATTGCCGAGAAGCCTGAAATTCTCCTCGACGCTCTTGCCGAAGCCGAAGCCCGGATCGATGACGATATTGTCGATGCCCGCATCTTCCGCCAAGGCGACGGCTCTCTGCAGAAAGGCCATGACCCTTCGGTTGATCTCTTCGGATGCGGACAGGGTTTCGGTGCTCCATTTCATTGCCTGAGGCGTGAGCGGAGCGTGCATGAGCACTGCGGCGGCCCGGTATCTGCGGCAGACGGAGGGGAGTGCCCTGTCGAAGGTGAACCCTGAGATGTCGTTGACGATCTGCGCTCCCTCACCGAGGGCGGCATCGGCCACCTCCGCCTTGTAGGTGTCTATGGAGATCAGTACATCCGATTTTTTGCGCAGAAGTGAAATAAAGGGAGCGGTTCGGCGGATCTCCTCCGCGGCTGAAATTTTCGCCGATCCCGGCCTGCTCGACTCTCCGCCGACATCGATGATGACGGCGCCCTCCCCGACCATCGAGAGGGCGTAATCCACAGCCCGGTCAAGGTCGGTTTTTTTGTCGGCGAGCTGAAACATGCCTCCGTCCGAGAACGAGTCGGGAGTAAGGTTGACGATGCCCATGACTGCCGGATTCCGCCGCAGGTCGAGCTCGCAGCCGGAGCAGTCGAGCAGGTAATGTTCCGGATTCTCTTTCATCAGGTGATGCCGAACGGTACCGGTGTGAACGAGAGAAAAAAGACGGCGACAGCCAGCCATCCGGTTGCGGTTCTTTTTGTGTCGAGCGGATGGTCGTAGCCTGTCGGGGGATGGCCGATGCGGATGAAGCGCACAAGAATCAGAAACCAGAACATCCACCCCGGCCAGGACCAGTGCAATACCGAATCCGGAATATGGAGCTTCACGCCCGGCAGAAAAAGGGGCGAGATCAGTTCGAGAAATGCCGGGAGTGCAAGCAGGAAAATAAAGCCCATAAAGAGCCTTGCCGTCTGCAGCTGACCCTTTCGGCCGAACATGGCGTAGATGATGTGCCCGCCGTCGAGCTGGCCTACCGGCAGCAGGTTCAGGGCCGTTACAAATGATCCGAGCCACCCGGCGAACAGGAACGGATAGTGGTACATTTCGGTCATCGGCGGCAGATTCTTCGGATGGATCAGCCATTCCAGGATGATCCAGAGCAGGTTTCTGCCGAGAAAAAGAGTGCCCTCAGGGGGTGATCCGCCAATGACTCCCGTTGTGAGGTATTCGGGGTGGATCGAATAGATGTACCCTTCCGGGGGCAGGTTGAGAAATCCGTAAACCAGCAGGGCAAGGCAGACGGCAAAGCCGGAGAGGGGCCCCGCGGCGCCGGTATCGAACAGCGCCCTTGTATCGGGGATCCGCTCCCGGATTCTGATGACCGCACCCATGGTGCCGAGGTTCAGGAGAAAGGGCAGCGGCGGAACGGGAATGAAGTAGGGCAGGCTTGCCCCTATCCGGTGCCGGAGTGCGGCAAAGAAATGCCCGAACTCATGGACGCCGAGGAAAAGCAGCAGGGATGCGGAATATGCGGCGCCGTGTCTCAGATCGGAGACCACGGTGGCGGCGCTGTCGAGCCGCACGGGATGTCCGGTCCAGAACGCACCGGCCCAGAGGGTGCATACTACGGTGGCGAGGAACAAAACGATATGGAGGAGATGGTTCTGATCGGCAAGGATAGCTTTTCTTGAATGCACGGAAAGACTCATGAAAATTGGGTAAACAGGATTGATTCTTTTGTAAGGTATATGCTTTCGATAGAAAAACCAATCGGCATGCCTTTGCTGCGGGGGTGCCTGGGGGGCGCGGACGCCGCAAAGGCACCCCCGCAGCCCCGGTCAGGCGGGTTCAGGGTGTTGAAAAAAGAGGAGTGTTCAGTCCTTTTCGCCTTTTTCTTTCTTTTTTTCTCCGAAGGTCGCCACCAGACCGCGCACCAGTTCCTCTTTTTCGGTGGCGTCGAGTTTTGCTTCAGGGTGAGCCGGCAGATAGAAAAATGGGGGCATCTTTCCTTCCCTGACCTCTCCGGCAGCTTCGTCCCCTTCGTTTTTCCCTTCGCGTCCCCATTCGGAAACATTGAACTTTTTCCGGCCTATGGAGACATCGATCTGGGCCAGCCAGGATGCGGGCGCGATGCTGCTGTACCATGGCCAGGTCGTTTCATTGGAGTGGCAGTCCTTGCAGGCGCGGAAAAACAGCTCTCTTGTTCTCGGCGAATCCCATGCGGGTTCATTGGCAACCGGCGGATTCTGGTGATCCCTTCCGTAGGGAACGAGCTGGATTGCAGCAAGGACGATGAGTGCCGTACCGGCGAGTTTTCCGATGTTCATTGGTTGTGGTCTCCTCTGGATGGTTGTTGTGAACTGTCTGAATGCCGCTCTGGACGGCTCCGGATATTTCAGCGCAGGCGCTCTCCGGCCAATGGTTTGCCGCCGTCGAACCGGATGCTCAGCACACTCATCGGCCAGGAGCAGCCGACTGCGTGACGTCCGGCTCCCGCCGCACTTTCGGCAATAAGGTGAAGCTCCGGTTCCGAGTAGAACCTCCTTGCCGATGTGATACTGTCCTGTGCGAATGCGCCTATCCGCTGAAGGCCCGCCACAAGAGGCATGCCGAGGCCGAGCAGGAGGTCGCGGTAACCGTCGATTCCTACAAAAGCGGAAGCGTTGCGTTCTTTCGCTTTTGCGATTATCACGGCCAGCTGGCCGGGAGTGAAATGGTGCAGACTCTGGGAGATGAGCACGATATCGTAAGGTTCGCTATCCGGATCCTCCATGGTGAAGGCGTTCAGTGTCCTGAAGGTTACCGGAAGCTTTTTTTCGGCGGCACGGCGCTTTCCCTCCTCCATGTACCGGGGGACAATGTCCGATCCCGTTACCGAGAGCGGAATGCCTTGCCTTTGTGCCTCGGATGCGAGCGCAAGTGCAAGCCCTCCCGACCCGCTTGCCAGTTCCAGCAGTCTCGGTGTCCGCCGTTTCCTTGCGGCGATATCGCCGATCAGCGGGAACAGAAGGGACGCATACCGGTAGTAGAGACCCATGGCGTCGTTCTGCCGGTCGAGAGCTTTGACCAGCTCCAGTTTTTCGCTTTCAGGGAGCTTGCCGTCGTCCATGATTTCCGGTTCATCGGTACGCAGGGCCCTTTCGAGCAGCTCGCCCAGGAGAAACCCTGCTCCGAGCTCTTCGGAAACGGCAAGCCTTTCGGCAAGAAATTGCCGCATCAGCCTGTCGGTCGCCTCTTCGAGCTCCTGCGTGTTTTTCCACCGGGGCGGAAACAGATTCCGTGAACGGAGGTTGTCAAGTGCTTTATAGCCGGCGGTTCTGAGCTGCAGCATGGTATCAGGAGAATCCGGTTGAGAGTTGGTCTCGTTCAGGAAGGGTCTGCTTTCAATATACGAAGGGATCGGTTAACCGGAAAAAAAGGGTGTTTTCGCCTCAGGCGTCGGATAGCGGAGGGTCCGGTCCAAAAAAAAGAAACAGCTTTCCTGACGGGGAATTATTAAAAAAGATTTTTGTTTCCAATTAACTGATACTAAATTGGTATCAATTAAAAAAAACCATGAAAGTACTCACAAAAAATACCGACTACGCCATCAGGGCCCTGCTTTCGCTTGGGGCGGGAAAGGGCGATTACCGTTCGGCAAGGGCCATTGCGCTGGAACAGGATATTCCCTACCAGTTTCTTCGCCGTCTGCTTCAGGAGATGATCCGTCACGGTCTCGTTCTGTCGAAAGAGGGCGCGGGCGGGGGGTTCATGCTTGCAAAAGCGCCGGACGATATCCGGGTCAGGGAGCTGATCGAGATATTCCAGGGCAGGGTGCAGGTCTCGGAGTGCATGTTCCGCAAGCAGATATGCGCAAAC
>JAAXXP010000016.1 GCA_013334435.1 Chlorobiaceae bacterium
GCCCATGAGTAATTTTTTCTGTCGATATCCAAAATGTTGTAGCGGGAATAGAACGTGCCCAGAAAAGAGACCTTCAGCGAGCCTACGTTTCGCTCGCCGGCAAGCATCGCCCTTCCCTTTGTGGTGCGCCACCGCATAACTTTCAGGTCGTAGGCCCTGTTGATAACGGTAATGAACCCGTCCCCACTCACCGAATAGGTGGCCGACACCCGATCGAGATTCCGCTGGAATGTATTTTCCGTACGGGCGATCTCGTGCCATGTGCCGAGAAACCGTTCGGGCTGGAAATCATCGATGACCGAGGGAGGCGGCGGCGCTTCGGTGAATCCTGAGAAGAGAAGCACGAGAAACGGAAGAAAAAAACGCAATGACATGATCGAAATGGGTATTGGGGTGAACGGAATACATAAAACATACGAATCAGTAATCTATAATCTTCAACAGCTCACTGATTTTTCTTTTTTTTACTTCACGACCTGTACCTGCGGCATCAGTCAAAGGCCACCGTTTTCTTTCCGTTCACCAGAATCCGGTGTTCGCTGTGCAGCCTCAGCGCACGAGCGAGCACGAGCCGTTCGAGATCGCGACCCTTGCGGATAAGATCGTCGAGCGTGTCCTTATGGCTGATCCTGACGATATCCTGCTCGATAATCGGCCCCTGATCAAGATCTTCGGTCACATAGTGGCTGGTTGCCCCGATAATCTTCACCCCGCGCTCGTAGGCCTGCCGGTAGGGGCTGCTGCCCACAAAGGCGGGAAGAAAGGAGTGGTGGATGTTGATGATCCTTGCCGGATAGCGTTCGACGAACTGCGGCGAGAGCACCTGCATGTAGCGGGCAAGCACCACGGTATCGATGTCATGACGTTCGAGCAGTTCCAGCTCCTCCCGCTCGGTCTCCATTTTCGAGGCGGCCGTTACCGGAACATGATGAAAAGGAATACCGTAACGCCGCGCAAGGGGTTCGAGATCGGCATGGTTCGATACGATCAGCGGAACATCAATGGCGAACTCCCCGATACTGTGTCGCCAGAGCAGCTCCTGCAGACAGTGGTCGTAGCGCGATACGAAGAGTGCGACGCGCATCTTCCTGTCTCCGAGCCGGATTTTCCAGGACGCGCCAAACTCCTTTGCAAGGGGGCTGAACGCTTCGTGGAGCTCGGCCGCCGGAATCGAGAAATTTGCGGTGCTCCACGAAACCCTGATAAAGAACATTTTTTCGACGGTATCGACATGCTCGTCGAGATCCAGAATGTTGCCGCCTCGCTCGTAAATGAAATGTGAAATGCGTGAAACAAGTCCCGCCCGGTCGGGGCAGGAGAGCAGCAGAATGGCTCCGGGTTCGGAAATGGTCATAAAACGGGTTGCATGGTAAAAAAAAGTCCTTCCAGGTCAAACTGGCGGAAGGTTATGAGTCAGATAAAATTTAATGTATTTTCACGAACAGTTGTACATCATGAAAAATTTCAACGTTCCGGATCCGGTCACCTTACACAGAGACATAGCAATACCAGGCATCATGACGATACGCAACTATTGGATATCAGCTTCCATAGTGATGCTTCTGGCGGGAATCCTGAGCTACTTTTATCTCGATATACCGGTAGCGCTCTGGTTCAACGGCCTGAAAACGACCGGCTTTTACCGCGTTTTCAAACTCATGACACGAATGGGAGAGTCGCAGTGGTATCTTGCCGCAGGCCTCCTCTCCTATCTGCTGCTGCGCAAAACGAAACCCGCCATATCGTCCTCGGGACTGCTGCTCTTCTCTTCAGTGGCACTCTCGGGGCTTGCTGCAGATCTCGTCAAGATAGTGCTCGGAAGGGCCCGGCCGAAGCTCTATTTCAGCGAAACGATCTTCGGCTTCGACCCGTTCCATCTCGAACATGCATGGATATCGTTCCCCTCCGGTCACTCCGCAACGGCCTTCAGTGTGGCTTCGACGCTCAGCATCCTCTTTCCGCAATACCGGATCGCCTTCTTCCTGTGGGCGGCGCTGATCGCCTTCAGCCGTGTGGCAACAACCCAGCACTACCTGAGCGACGTACTTGCCGGTTCGCTGCTCGGAGCAGCTTCCACGGCATTTCTCTACCATCGGTACTTCAAGACTCCATCCCATGCTCTCATCCCTTCGAAAATCCGGTAAACAGCAGCAGACGCTCCTGCTGGCGCTGCTTGTCGGCATCAGTTTTTTTGTCGGGCTCGGCTCGGCTCCGCTGTTCGACGTCGACGAAGGCGCTTTCAGCGAAGCCACCCGCGAAATGCTCGCCAGCGGCAACTACCTGACCACCTATCTGAACGGTCATCCCCGCTTCGACAAGCCGGTGCTGATCTACTGGCTCCAGCTGCTCAGCGTAAAAACCTTCGGTCTCAACGAGTTCGCCTTCCGCTTCCCCTCGGCCGCAGCATCGGCAATCTGGGCCGCTGCGCTTTACCGGTTCACCCGTAAGGAACTCGGCAGAGAGACGGCATTTCTGGCCACAATGTTCATGGTGCTCTCGCTCCAGGTAACCATTATCGCAAAAGCCGCAATCGCCGACGGACTGCTGAACTGCTGCCTTGCCGTCACCATGTTCGCCGTGTACACGCACTACAGAACCGGCTCGGCGACATCACGCCTTGTTGCCTTTGCCGCCGCCGGACTCGGGGTGCTGACCAAGGGACCGGTAGCCATCCTGATCCCCGGCGCGGTCTCCTTTCTCTTTTTCATGCAGCAGGGGCAGCTCAAAAACTGGTTCAGAACCGTGCTGAATCTCCGGGCGCTCCTGCTCTTCCTCTGCATCGTGATGCCCTGGTACACCCTCGAATACCTCGATCAGGGAATGGCGTTCGTCGAAGGGTTTCTCTTCAAACACAACGTCAACCGGTTCAGTTCATCCCTCGAAGGGCACTCAGGCTCTCTCTTCTACTACGTTCCCGTACTCCTGATCGGCCTGATGCCTTTTACAGGCATGCTGTTCACCACGCTCTTAAACCTGAAAAAACTGCTCAGCGAACCACTGAACCGTTTTCTTCTCATCTGGTTCGCCTTTGTCTTCGTCTTTTTTTCGCTCTCCGGCACCAAACTGCCGCACTACATGATCTACGGCTATACGCCGCTCTTCATCCTTATGGCAAGGCTCTTTGCAGAAACGAGGGCGCCACGCATCCAGGCGCTCTGGCCGGTTCTTTTCCTCCTGCTGTTCGCCGCGCTGCCGCTCCTCATCCCGATGGTCGCGCCCCGGATCGACGACCTCTACATTCTTGCCGTGCTCCGGAGCGCCCTCCGGCTCACCGGTACAAGCTATATGCTTATTCTCGCAGGGGCGGCCCTGCTGATTGCAGCACTGCAGTTCATCCCTGCCCTCTCCCCTCGCGGCCGGCTTGTCGCCGGAGGCCTTGTTTTCTGCCTCTGCATCAACTTCCACATCATGCCGCTCGTCGCCCGGCTGCTTCAGGAACCGGTCAAGGAAGCCGCCCTGCTCTCGAAAAGGGAAGGGTACAAAGTTGTCATGTGGAAAGTCTACTACCCCTCTTTTTTGCTATATTCCCTCTCTTTTGCTGAAAAAAGGGCGCCGGAAAAGGGAGAAATCGTACTGACGACCGTCAAATACCTTGAACGGCTCGAGAATCCGGAGCTGCTCTTCAGCAAGCACGGCATTGTGCTGGTAAAAAACAACGAAACGAGGCCCCGCCCATGAAGCTGTCGGTCGTCATACCGGTCATGAACGAAACGGAGAACATCCGGCCGCTTTTCCAGGCGCTCGAGGCGTCGCTCGGCTCCATCGATCACGAAATCATTCTTGTAGACGACGGCTCGACCGATGGAACCGTTGCCGCCATCGAAGCCTGCGCCCCGGCGCACTCCCGGCTGATTGTCCTGAACAAGAACTATGGACAGACAACCGCCATGGCGGCCGGCATCGAATATGCAGAGGGAGAACTGATCGCCACCATGGACGGAGACCTGCAGAACGACCCGGCGGATATTCCCTTGATGATGCGCTACCTCGAAGAGCAGGAACTCGATGTGGTTGCCGGACGTCGGGCTTCAAGAAAAGACGGCATGATGCTGCGCAAGATTCCGAGCGCCATCGCCAATGCCATGATCAGAACCCTCACCGACGTGCATATCCGCGATTACGGCTGCACCCTGAAGGTGTTCAGGAAGGATGTCGCCAAAAACCTCGGGCTGTACGGGGAACTGCACCGCTTCATCCCGGTGCTTGTGCAGCTTTACGGCGCACGGATGGCCGAAATGGATGTACGCCACCATCCGAGAAAGTACGGCAGTTCGAAATACGGTATCGGCAGAACCTCCAGGGTGCTCAGTGACCTGCTCTTCATGGTCTTTTTCCAGAAATACGGACAGAAACCCATGCACCTGTTCGGAACCCTCGGTTTCATCTCCTTTTTTCTGGGCATCGCCGTCAACCTCTACCTGCTCGCCCTGAAGATTCTGGGTCATGAGATCGGCGGACGTCCCCTGCTCTCGCTGGGCATCATTCTGACATTTATCGGCATACAGCTCATCACCAGCGGGTTTGTCGCCGAATTCATCATGCGCACCTATTACGAGTCGCAGAACAAGAAACCCTACATCATCAGAAAAATCGTTGACAAACCGTAAGCAAAACATATCGAAGCTACTCAAAACCCTTGTTCAGCTTCTGGTCACCGCCCTGACGCTCTATCTCGTTCTGACGAAAATCGACACGGCCAGGCTGCTGGAAATCATCCGGCGCGCGAACCCGTGGTATCTCTTTCTGGCACTCCTGTTTTTCAATATCTCGAAAATCATCAACGCGCTCAGGCTGAACCGTTTTTTCAGGGATATCGGCATCGAACTCTCGACGCTCTACAACCTGAAGCTCTACTACCTCGGGATGTTCTACAACCTTTTCCTTCCCGGGGGAATCGGAGGCGACGGCTACAAAATCTACATCCTTCAGAAAAACCACGGCATAAAAATGCTCAACGTTTTCCATGCCGTTTTCTGGGACCGCGTCTGCGGCATCATCGCCCTTGCCGTGCTCTCGCTCATCCTGCTGATACCCAGCAGCTTCGCCCAGAAACTTCCTGAACTGGTGCCCTACGCCTGGGCGGCGATGGCCCTCATCTATCCGGCGTCGTTTCTGCTCAACAGGCTCTTCTACAGGCAGTTCCTGCCAAGCTTTGCCGTTACGGCATGGGAATCGATGCTGATCCAGATCACCCAGGTCATCTCCGCGTTCTTCATCCTCAAGGCCATCGCCCCTACCCATCACGCCATCGATCATCTGGCGATCTTTCTCATATCGAGCATAGCCACCGTCCTGCCGATAACGGTTGGAGGGGCAGGAGCCAGGGAGGTAACCTTTTACTACCTGCTCGGCTATCTCTCCCTCGACACCAGCACCGGCGTGGCGCTCTCGCTGATCTTTTTCGTCATATCGGCAATCTCGGCCCTTCCGGGCATTCTGGGCCGTACACGACACGAGAAAAGCGTCCTCCTGCCGGAAAACACCGGGGGGTGACCGCCCGGATCCGGAAACCTTGTCAGGCTAAAGGCCCGGTTGTGGAGGCGATCCATGAAAGATAGCCGGGAAGCCCTGCGGTGACGGGTATCCGGATGATTTCAGGAACGTCGTAGGGATGATACTCGCTGATGTACGATTCGAGAGCCGAATAGCGCTCTGCGGTTGTCTTGATCAGGAGCAGCATTTCGGCCTCGCGCTGCATCGCTCCCTCCCAGAGAAAAAAACTGCGGATGCCGGTCATCTGGATACAGGCAGCAAGCCGGTTGCCGAGAATCCCTTCCGCGAGCTGTTCGGCCTCCTCCCTTCCGGGGATGGTCGTGACGACCATGCAATACTCTTCATTCATGGCAATGTATCCTTGAAGGTTGCAGAAACTGCCTGATGCCGAAGCAGTCTAAAGTTCGAGAAGCTTTTTCGTGAACCGCTGGAAAGGATGGGCTCCGTCGCTGCGAAGCACAACGGTATCTTCGATGCGCACGCCGAGCCGGCCGGGAAGATAGATGCCCGGCTCGATGGTAAACACCATGTTTTCACCTAAAATCCTGCTGTTTTTCGAACTGATGCGCGGCTCTTCATGCACGTCGATGCCGACACCGTGGCCGAGACTGTGACCGAAGGCCTCGCCATATCCGCGCCGATCGATATAGCCCCGAACCGTTCCGTCAAGCTCGGCGGCGCTCATGCCGCATCGGGCAGTGGTGAGCCCGAGCTGCTGGGCATCGGCAACGATGCTGTAGATCGCCCGGTTTTCGGGGGAAACCCTGCCGAGAGCCACCGTGCGGGTCTGGTCGGAAGCGTACCCCTCCGAGACGCAGCCCATATCGATCACGATAAGCTCGCCAGGCCGGAAATGCGAGGCTGTCGGCTTTGCATGCGGCATGGCCGCCCGCGCTCCTGATGCCACTATAGGTTCGAACGAGTCTTTCTCGGCCCCGAGTTTTTTATGCTGGTAGGTGATTTCCGCGGCAATATCGAGTTCGGTCGCCTGCGTACCGATCAGCGGCAGAATCATCTCGAACACCTGCTCGCTGATCGACGCAGCGCGCTGCAGGTGCATCAGCTCGATACGGTTTTTCACCATTCTCAGGTCGTCGAAAAAAGAGACGAGCGGCACCGCAGCGGTCATGGGGTCGAGCCGGTCGCAAAGGCGCTGCGCTTCGTCCCACATCATGCTGTCGGACTGGATGCCGACAGCCGGTCCGAGCGGATAGGCGCCGGAAAAGAGCTCCGGGGCGAAGCCGTCTGAAGCGATGACCGTCTCGGCAATACCGACCTCTGTGGCTGCCTGCTCGCGGTAGCGGAAATCGGTAAAAAGAACAAGCCGCTCGGGAGTGACGAGCAGCCGTGCGTTGGAGCCGCTGAAACCGGAAAGCCACCTGATGACGGAAAGATCGGAAACGATCAACGCCCCGAGGTTCAGTGCCGCCATTTTTTCGCGGACCCTGACAAGGTCCGTTTCGCGGTATCCGTCAAGAAACTGATGATCCATGCTGTTTGTTCGACTGCGTGAAAAATACCGGGGCAACGGCCCGGACGCTTGCAATACGCTATATTCTTGTTATAATTTAGAATAGTGCTGTTTTTTTTTGCGCGCCGCCGCACGGGACACGGTACTGCTCCTGAACCGGCAACCCGGTCAAGGCCATTGACCATAGAGTTCTTCCTTTAGATTTATACATATTCACTCTCTTTGCCAACCATTTTTTTCATGGCCCACAAGGATTTTCTACACAAGCTGCTCTCCGGTGAACATTTCACGCAGGAAGAGATGACCCAGTGCATGAATGCCATCATGAACGGCGTTTTTCCCGATACGGTCATTGCCGCACTGCTGGCGCTGCTGGAACGCAAGGGAACGACCTCGACGGAAATCGCCGGGGCATACTACAGCCTCATCGCCAAGGCACAAACCATCGATCTCTCCGAGGATGCCGTCGATACCTGCGGCACCGGGGGAGATCATGCCGGAACGTACAACATCTCGACCGTTGGCTCCATTATCGCCAACAGCGCCGGCGTACCGGTTGCCAAGCACGGAAACCGTTCGGTTACCAGCAGCTGCGGCAGCGCAGACGTGCTCGAGGAACTCGGGTTCCACGTAGACCTCCCGCCGGAAGCCACCAGAGAGCTCTTCGCCCGGACCGGATTTTCATTCCTCTTCGCACCACTCTACCACCCGTCCATGAAACGGGTTGCACAGGTACGCAGGGATCTCGGCATACGAACGCTTTTCAACATGCTCGGCCCCCTCATCAATCCCGCCCGTTCGAAACGCCAGCTTGTCGGCGTCTACAGCAGCGATCTCATGGAGCTCTATACGGAGGTGCTTCTGCAGACCGGCACGAACCATGCCATGGTGGTGCACGCCCTGACCGGCGAAGGCTGCCCGCTCGACGAGCCGAGCCTCGACGGCCCCACATGGATCGTCGAGATCCAGAACGGCTATGTCTGTCGCCATACGGTCTACCCGGAGGATTTCGGGCTTCAGCGCCACCCGCTCTCAGCCATCAAGGGAGGCGACCGCAAGACGAATGCCGCCATCATCAGAAGCATTCTCGACGGCAGCGCTTCACCGGCACAGACCGATGCCGCACTCTTCACGTCGGCAATGGCCTGCTATATATCGGGAAACGCCCGCTGCATCGATGACGGGTTCGTCCTGTCCAGAGAGGTGCTCGAAAGCGGCGAAACCGAAAGAAAGTTCCGGGAGATTGTGAACCTAAATGCGGAACTTTCCGCCCGGAGCAGGGAAACCGTCAACTAAGCACTTACATTTTTTCCAAAAAACTTGTATTATTGATGCTTTCTTCTGCAGCTGAAGTGAGTTTTTAATTGTCATCATGAACGGAAACGACACCCTGCATCCTGATATCCAGCACAGCATCTCCGACAAACTGCGCATGTCGGGAGTGAGCGCCCCCCGGCAGAAAGCCATTCAGCAGGCGCTGGAAAATGTCAACAAACCGGGTTTCAGGATCGAGCCGTCGGCCATCATTCCGCTCATGAAACCCGTCACCTGGTTTCCTCCGATGTGGGCCTTCGCCTGCGGGGTCGTATCGACCGGAGAGGATCTGGCGTCGAACTGGTCGATCCTCCTGAGGGGCGTCATTCTTGCAGGTCCGCTCATGTGCGCGATGTCGCAGACCATGAACGACTATTTCGACCGGGAGGTGGACGCCATCAACGAGCCTGACCGCCCGATTCCGGCGGGCAAGATATCGAAATCGGCCAGCTGGCTCATCACCTTCGGACTCATTATCACGGGCTTCCTGGTCGCTCTTTCCATCCATCCCTACGTCGTCGCCATCGCCTTTGTCGGGGTGCTCATGTCGCACGCCTACTCCGGACCTCCGATCAGGGCGAAACGCAACGGCTGGTTCGGCAACCTCATCGTCGGACTCGCCTACGAGGGCGTGGCGTGGCTGACAGGAAGTTTCGCCATCACCCAGGGCGTACCCTCTTCGGAAACCATCGCTCTGGCCATCATTTTTTCACTCGGAGCGCATGGCATCATGACGCTCAACGACTTCAAATCGGTCGTCGGCGACAACATCCGGAAGGTAGCCTCCATTCCCGTGCAGCTTGGCGAAAAAAAGGCCGCCGTACTGGCCTCGGTGATCATGGACCTTGCCCAGGTCGCGGCAATCTCGATTCTCGTGGTCAAATCAGCATGGATAACGACCGCCCTTGCCGTGTTCCTGCTGATCGCCCAACTCCCGATGCAGAAAATCCTGATAGCGAACCCCAGGGAAAAGGCTGTATGGTACAACGCATTCGGCACCCTGCTGTATGTGCTGTCCATGATGGTGTGTGCGGCAGGCATCCGCCCATAACAGAATGGCAGAAACCAAAACAAGAGGTTTCAGGTTTTCTAAACTATTATTATATTCCGGTTCGTTTTTTTAACACCAATAGACTTGCACCATGTCCAAAGTTTGTGTCCTGACTGGAAAAAGACCGAAATATGGCAATAATGTTTCTCACGCCAACAACCACACCCGTACCCGTTTCGAGCCGAACCTGCATACAAAGAGAATCTGGATTGAAGAGGAAAAATGCTGGGTCAAGGTAAAGCTTTCCGCAAAAGCGATGAAAATCATCTCCAGAACCGGCACAGCAAAGCTCGCTGCGCTCCTGAAATAAGCGTCCTCCCGGCGGAGTACATCACAACAGCTTTTCCAAGGCTCAATCCCCAACCGGATTGAGCCTTTTTCAGTCTATGAAAAAAAGAATCATCATCTACACCGACGGGGCATGCAGCGGTAATCCCGGAAAAGGCGGCTGGGGGGCTCTCCTGATGTATGAGAGCCAGTGCCGGGAAATTTCCGGCTACGAGCGCGCCACCACCAACAACCGCATGGAGCTCACGGCAGCCATCGAAGGGCTCGAGGCCCTGAAGGAACCCTGCGTGGTAGACCTGTACAGCGATTCCGCCTATCTGGTCAATGCCCTGAATCAGGGGTGGCTGAAGCGCTGGACCGGGAACAACTGGCTCACGGCGGCAAAAAAAAGCGTCGAAAATATCGACCTGTGGAAAAAAATACTGAAGTTGGTTACATTGCACGAGGTTACCTTTCACAAAGTCAAAGGGCACAGCGACAACGTCTTCAACAACCGCTGCGACGAACTGGCCCGCCAGGCGATCAAAAACAACTCCTGACCTGTTGACCCATGCAGAGCAACGCCGGACCTGAAGAGACAGCACAGAAACGCTCCCTTAAAAAAGGCCCCGGGCTGCTCATCTCAATCAGCATTGTCAGCATGCTTCTCTTTCTGGGTGTTGTGCTCTGGGTGAACTGGGCCAAGCCCCGCATCGAGCCTGAACCGCTGAACCGCGATATCGGAAGCCTGGTGAACCGCATTCCGGGAAAATCGGATGCGCTGATCTACCTCGGCATGAAGGATATCCGCAGCAGTTCCTTCTGGCGGAAGGTCATGCCGGACTCCATGAAAAAGGCCCCGATCATCAGAATGGGAGGAAAAATCGACAGCCTCATGAACAGCCGCGGCATCGTCATGTCGGAAGACCTGGATACCCTTCTTCTGAGTTTCCGCCGCGCCGGCTTTAAAAAGAACGATTTCATAGCCGTGGCCTCGGGAAACGTTTCCGGCAAGCTCCCCGAATCCTTTCTGAAACTGAACAGCCAGGAAAGCGCACCAGCGGAAGGCCGCAACTGTTACGCCCTCGACCGGAATTTCTGGGTCTGCCCACTCGGCCCGCGAAGGATCGCGGTAGCCAGCAGCAGGGAGATGCTCGAAGGTTTTTTAAAGCCTTCCGGCAGCTTTTTCCAGCGGGACTCGCTCTCTGCGGTACTGATCGACAAGGCTGTCTACAAATCGCATCTCTGGTTTGCCCTCCCCTCCCCGGAATGGACGAACAGCGCGCTGCAGAGCCTCACTTCGGCTAACAGCGACATGAAAGGGGTGGGAAATCTGAACCGTATCCTCCATCTCGCCCTGTCGGCGAAATTCAACGACGGCATCGAAGCCGAAACCGAATGGGTCTACCGGACGCGCCGGGCGGCATTTTTCGCATCGACCTTCCTCTGGGGAGCAGCCAGACTCTCGGGCCTTTCCGAGTCGAGAACAAGCCATCAGACCAGAGAACTGCTCGACCGGGTCAGCATTCAGCAGAATCTCGAATCGGTCATCATCCATACCGATCTTCCGGAAAGCATTTTCAGGAAAACCGGCAACGAACGCTGAGTACCGGTTCAGGGAGACGACTGAAGAAAACAGAGGCGGTTCCCTTTCCACGCTACGACCAGACTGCCGCTGACGACGATTTTCCTGCCCGGCTGCGAGTTCAGCAGTGAAACGAGACGCTGCAGCATGGCGGCATCGGCCGTTGCTCCCGATTCCTGAAGCGCCCTTTTGAAAATCTCTTTCTGCTCGAAAACGGAGAGCTTCTTCAGCTCCCGGGCATCGAGCCAGCCCTGCCGAAAAGAAAGCCCAGGTCTGGATATTGTCAGCCGCTCGAAATACGCTTCAAGAAACGCCTGAAGCTCTCCGGCCTGCTCCGAAAGCCGCTGCAGGGAAGGAAGCAGCTTGTGGGGGAAACGCTCCTCGACAAGCGGAATAACCCTGTTGCGGATGAAGTTCCGGTCGTAATCGATGCCGAAATTGCTGTCGTCGGTTCGGAAAGGGATCGATTTTTCGTTAAGGTAATCGAGAATCTCGCCCTTGCCGAGAAGCAGCAGGGGGCGTATCACCCTGCCATGCATTGCCCTGATGCCTTTAAGACCGAGCAGCGACGTACCACGGAAAAGATTGAACAGCATGGTTTCGGCATTGTCGCTGACATGGTGGCCGGTTGCGATCTTCGTCATGCCGTGCTCTTCGAGAAGCGAAGAAAACCATTCATAGCGCAGCTCCCTTGCGGTCTCTTCAAGTGATTTCTTCCCCGCCGCCGAGGCCGCCGCCGTATCGAAACGCACGCTGAAGCACTCCACCCCCCTGATGGCGCACTGCTCCCTGACGAAGCCTTCATCACCCAGGCTCTCCTCCCCTCGAAGCTGAAAGTTGCAGTGAGCCGCGCTGATCCGGCAAGGAACGACAGGAGCCACGGCACAGAGCAGGCAGAGCAGAGCCATGGAGTCGGGACCACCCGAAACTGCGGCAAGCACATGATCCCCTTCAGCGACAAGCTGACGGTCGCGCAGCTGCTGCAGAAATTTTTTTTCGAGACGGTTCAAGGCATTTTCCGCTTTTCAATCGTTGCAAAGACTAACTAAAATGTATTTTTTCCTCCGTATTACCATAGGAGGCCGTCATTAACCGTCGTAAAGGGTATCTTCAGACCCTGCGACAAACCGGAAAATAACACCGGAGGTTAACGCCGACACTGCGTAACCGTGTCCATCATCCTGATCAGACGAACCATGTTCACTCCCTGGGGTTACCCGACCATTCTGAAAACCGGCCTCGTCGCACTTTTTGTTTCGGGAGCGGCGGCCTTTTTTGCCCTGCCCTTTCTTCCGGCAGCACTGCTCTTCTCTTCATCGCTCCTGCTTTTCACGCTTTACTTTTTCCGGGACCCGAAAAGGAAGCCGCCGGATGAAAAAAGCGCCATCGTCGCCCCTGCCGACGGCAAGGTACTTCTGATCCGGCCGGTCGTCAACAGCTTTACCGGTCCTTCATCGACGCTGGTGAGCATCTTCATGTCGCCGCTGAACGTGCATGTAAACCGCATCCCTCTGGACGGAACGGTCACGCACCTCAGCTATCATCCGGGAACCTTCATGATGGCGTTCGATCACCGCAGCCTGGAGAGCAATGAAAAAATGGAGATCGGCATCGAAAACGGCGAAATGAAGGTGCTCTTCAGCCAGGTATCGGGTTTCATGGCACGGCGCATAGTCTGCATGCTGAATCAGGGCGATCGTGTGATACGGGGAGAACGCTTCGGCATGATCAGGTTCGGCTCAAGGGTCGATATCGTTCTTCCGGCCCATGCCGAGGTAACCGTCACGAAGGGAGAGCGGACAAGGGCCGGAGAAACGGTAATCGCGCGCATCTGAGGCTCAGGCTGCCCGGTTCCGGGCCCGAAAAAGTTTGGTTTCGGATGGAGTATTGATTATATAAATACCAAGTAATATACTTTTCAACGTTTTAATTCGCGGAGAGAGAGATCATGTTCGGATTAGGCGGTCAGGAACTCATACTTATTCTCTTGATCATACTGCTTCTGTTCGGCGCCAAAAAGCTGCCCGAACTTGCTCGCGGCCTTGGAAAAGGCATGAAGGAGTTCAAAAAAGCCCAGACTGAAATAGAGGATGAGTTCAACAAGGTTGTGGAAGAACCACCAAAGAAAACTCCGGAAAACTCTACAGAATCGAAATCGTGAACCTGCGTGCTCACCTGAAAAAGCCCTCCCTGAAGGGCTTTTTCAGCTTCTTTTATTCAACCTGTTTTAGCCTTATCTTTCCTGCAGTTATCTCCAACCAGGAATACGGCTCATGCTCAGCAGCCTGTACATCAGAAATCTTGCCCTGATAAGGGAACTCACCGTCGAGTTCACAAAAGGGCTGACCATCATTACCGGTGAAACCGGTGCGGGAAAATCCATGCTTGTCGGGGCGTTGAGCCTGGTGCTTGGAGAACGCGCCAGCAGCGACATTGTCCGATCCGGCGAAAACAAGGCGGTCATCGAAGCGGTGCTCTCCGGTCCCCTTCCTGAAAGGCTGCGCCCCCTTCTGGAAGAGGCTGGAATAGAAAACGCTCCCGAGACCCTGCTGCGCAGGGACATTTCCGCCTCGGGACAGTCGCGCTGCTTCATCAACGACACCCCCTGCACGGCGGGGCTGCTGAAACAGGCCGGCCTTCTGCTCATCGATCTGCACGGTCAGCACGACCATCAGCTGCTGCTCAATGCCGCATCTCATGAGGGAATGCTCGACGCTTTCGCCCGAAACGCGCAGGAAAGCTCGGCCTACCGGGATGCGTATTCGAGCATCGCAACGCTTTCCGGACGGCAGAAACAGCTCGAGGAACGCGCCAGGGAGTTCAGGGAGAGAAAAGAGATGATGGAGTTCCAGTTCAACGAACTCGACACCCTCGAACTCAAAGAGGGCGAAGAGGAGGAGCTGGAAAACGAAATAACGCTGCTTGAAAATGCCGAAACGCTCTTCGGGCTCGGCTCGGAGCTGGGCATTCTGCTTTACGAAGAGGAGCGCTCCGCCTATACGTCCCTCTCCTCGGCCCGCCACATTCTGGAGAAGCTCGCCGCAATCGACAAACGCTTCGAAAGCAGGCTCGAAGAGGCCCGTTCAGCCGAAAGCATGGTCGAGGAGCTCTACCGCTTCGTAAACCGTTACACGGCAGCCGTCGAGTTCAACGTCGACCGGCTCGACACTCTCAGGGGACGCCAGCTTCTGCTCCAGCGGACGCGCAAGAAATACGGACGGAACGTTGCCGAGCTGATTGCCTGGCGAGACGAGCTCTCCCTTGGCCTCGGCTTCGAAGAGTCTCTTACCGAAGAGCGCAACCGGCTCGACACGGAGATGCTCCTTCAGCGCCGCAAACTTTCCGAAGCCGCGGCTGCGCTCTCGCAGAAGCGCAGGATTGCCGCCGCGAAGCTCGACGAAACACTCGAACGGGAGCTGTCGATGCTCGGTATCGCCGGAGCGCGGTTCCGGACGGCGTTCAGCCCGGAAAAGGACCCTCTGGGCGACATTACCATCGGAAATGAACGCTTCAGGGCCTTCGGCAACGGACACGAAAAAATCGAATTCCTGATTTCGGCCAACACCGGAGAAGCGTTGAAACCGCTGGCAAAAGCCGCATCAGGAGGCGAAATCTCACGGGTGATGCTCGCCCTGAAAAGCGCCCTTGCCGAATCGGCCGCGCTTCCGATTCTCGTATTCGATGAAATCGATACCGGCATCAGCGGCACGACGGCCCATGCCGTTGCCGCCAGCCTGAAGAGGCTGTCGCGTCTGCACCAGATCGTCGCCATCACCCATCTTCCGCAGATCGCCGCCATGGCCGACACCCATCTCTCGATAGGCAAAACGACCGAGAACGGAAGGACCTCTGCCGTTGTGGTGCCGCTCGATGCCGAAGGCCATATCCGGGCCGTCGCCGGACTCATCAGCGGACGGAACATTTCCGACTCCTCGCTCAGACTTGCCGGAGAACTGGTGGCAGGCGCAAAATCCGTCTGACCGGGATTCTTCCGGTAACGCCCGAGCCTCCCTCGCCCGGCATTCCATGCAGCCGGAGGGATACCGCTCCGGAAACGGAAATCATGAATAGCAGGTTTTTCAAGGCACCTTTTAGAAAAAAAGGAAAGTTTGCCTTATTATGCGTACCATAACCGAATACCATTTAACAAGGTTTTTTTACCCTTATGTCCACACGACTCATTTCAGGCTCCGCCGTTGCCCTCGTCACACCGTTCAGGCTGGACGGGTCTCCGGATACCGATGCATTGAAAAGACTTGTACGGTTTCATATCGAGGCCGGAACCGATATCATCATCCCCTGCGGAACAACCGGAGAATCGCCGACACTCTCCGAAAAGGAGCAGACGCTTGTCATCACCACGGTGAAAGAAGAGGCTGGAGATCGGATCATGGTTGCCGCCGGAGCCGGAACCAACGCCACCGATCATGCCGTCCGGCTGGCGAAAAATGCGGAGCAGGCAGGCGCCTCCGCTATCCTGTCGGTTTCGCCCTACTACAACAAGACCTCCCAGGAGGGCATATACCAGCACTACCGCTGTATTGCCGAAGCGGTCTCCGTTCCGGTCATCATCTACAACGTTCCCGGCAGGACCGCCTGCAACGTTGCGGCATCGACCATACTCAGGCTTGCCCGGGATTTCGGCAACATCGCCGCAGTCAAGGAGGCTTCGGACAATATCGCCCAGATTACCGAACTGCTCGAGGAGAGACCCGAGCACTTCTCGGTACTGACCGGAGAGGACATGCTGATTCTTCCATTCATGGCCATGGGCGGGGACGGCGTGATTTCCGTAGCGGCGAACCAGGTGCCGACGGCCGTAAAGCAGCTGGTTGAAGCTGCACGCGCCGGCCGACTCGAAGAGGCCCGTGCCATCAACAGCCGGTACCACCGTCTCTTCAGACTGAACTTCGTTGAAAGCAACCCCGTGCCGGTAAAATATGCGCTGGCGCTGATGGGCATGATCGAGGAGGTCTACCGGCTGCCGCTGGTGCCTCTGGCCGACGGGAACAAACTCCTCCTGAAAGAGGAACTGCAATCCCTCGGACTCCTCTGAAACACTCCGGCAGCGCTGCCGGACACCGAAAAACCCAACAAAAAAGGCTGTCCTCCGGAAAGGACAGCCTTTTTCACTGCTGTTGCAGAAACGTCTACAGAGCAGCGAGAGCCTGAACGAAACTGTCGAGCTCCGCTCTCGTGCGCTTTTCGGTAACGGCTACCAGAAGACCGTTCCCGCCGCAGGCGGAAAGATCGTAACCCGCAAAAATACCTTTGTCGAGCAAGGCGCCGATAATTTCAGCGGCGGGCAGCGGCGTATCCAGAACGAACTCACGGAAGAACGGCGAGCCGAACATGAGCCGGTAGCCCGGCAGCTCCGAGATTGCGCCTGCCAGATAATGCGCCTTGAGCGCACACTGTTCGGCCACCTCACGGATGCCCTCTTTGCCGAGCAGTGAAAGGTAGACAGCTGCCTGAAGAGCGCAGAGCGCCTGATTGGTGCAGATGTTCGATGTGGCTTTTTCCCTGCGGATATGCTGCTCCCTGGTCTGGAGCGTAAGAATGAATCCGTCGTTGCCGTCGCGATCCTTCGTCATGCCGACAAGACGGCCCGGAATCTTGCGGACATAGGCCTGGCGGACGGTAAAGATACCGAGATAGGGCCCGCCGAAATTCTGGTGATTGCCGAGTGGCTGCCCTTCGCCGACCGCGATATCGGCGCCGTAACTGCCGGGAGCGGCAAGAATGCCCAGAGAGAGCGGATCGGCAGACACGACGAAAAGCGCACCGCTCCGGCGGGCTTCAGCGCCGATCGCCTCAACCTCCTCAAGCGATCCGTAAAAGTTCGGCTGCTGTACGACAACGGCGGCGACCCGGTCGCCGACAAGCTCTTTCAGGCCGTCGAGACTGCCGATTCCGTCCTCGAGCCTGTTCTGGAGAATCACGCCATGACCGGAAGCTTCAAGGTAGGTTTTCAGGACACTGACGGTATAGGGGTTCATGCTGCCGGCAAGCACAACCTGCTCTCGTCCGGTCACGTTCATGGCCATGAGCACCGCTTCGGCCAGGGCGGTCGCTCCGTCGTACATGGAGGCGTTGGCTACATCCATACCGTAGAGGCGGCACATCATGCTCTGGTACTCGTAAATCGCCTGCAGCGTGCCTTGCGACACCTCCGCCTGGTAGGGCGTATAGGCGGTGTAGAACTCGCTGCGCGAAACGATGCTCCTGATGGCCGAAGGGATGAAATGATCGTAGGATCCGCCTCCGAGATAGCTGACATAACCGGCGCTGCTGCGGTTGGCGGAGGCAAGACCTTCAAGCAGCTTCATGACCTCCTGCTCGCCGAGAGCCGGAAAGAGATCGAGGGCGCGCTGCAGACGGATTTCCTGCGGGATGTCGGCAATCAGATCATCGAACGATGCGGCCCCGATACTCCGGAGCATATCCTCACGGTCCCGGTCGGTATTGACGATAAATGGCATTGGTTCAGGTAGAGACTGATAGGGTTGAAGATGTTACTCGCCGGTAAGCTGACGGTAGGCCGCAGCGTCGAGAAGCCCGGCAACGGAGGCAGGATCGTCGATGCGGATCTTCACCAGCCACCCCTCGCCATAGGGATCCTTGTTGACGATTTCAGCGGCGTCCAGCGCGCCGTTCACCTCCAGAATCTCGCCGGCTACGGGAGCGAAAAGATCGGCTACGGTTTTTACCGCTTCGACCGTTCCGAAAACCTCATGCTCTTTAAGTTTCGTTCCGGCAGGCTTCAGCTCGACAAAAACAATGTCCCCAAGCTCGGACTGCGCGAAATCGGTAATGCCTGCAAGTGCGGAGCTGCCGTCTTCCAGCAGTTTGATCCATTCATGGTCTTTGGTGTAGCGAAGATCGTCAGGAATAGTCATGGGAAAATAACCTGGTTAAGAGTTGGCTTGAGTAGACTGCAATAAAGCTTGAAGGTCAAGGTAATATATTTTTCAAAGAGCTGAAACAGATGCGGGCGTTTGCAGCGGCAGGAAAAACAGGCTGTCAGGAAAGGCGCTGCCGCATGGATTCATAGAGCAGGATTCCCGCCGTGACGCTCACGTTGAGCGACTCGACGCATCCGGCGATGGGAACACGCACCGTGCTGTCGCAGAACTTCATGGCTTCCGGAGACAGCCCGCTTCCCTCGGCGCCCAGCACCAGCACGGTCGGTCCTTTCAGGTCGGCATCGGTGTAATTGAGTTCGGCATCCATATCGGCGGCATACACCCGGAAATTGCGTTCCCGAAGATATTCGAGCGTACGCACAAGGCTTTTCACCTTGCATATCCGCATATGCGAAAGGGCCCCTGCCGAAGCCTTGTGCACCGCGGCGTTGACCGGCGCGCCGCGGCCCTCGATAAGCACGACGCCGTCGGCGGCAGCCGCTTCGGCGGTACGGACGATCGCCCCGACGTTATGCGGGTCTTCAAGACCCTGAAGCACGACAATCAGAGGCGACGAGTTGCGGGGTCGGGAAAGAATCTCTTCGATCGTATAGAAGGAAACGGTGGTAATAAGGGCACAGACCCCCTGATGCTTGGCCGAACCGGCAATCTGGGTGAGTTTTTCGAGACGGGCCTTTCCGCTGACCAGTTTCAGGCGTCGGGCCGTTATGACGATCTCCTTGAGCTTGGGGTGGGAGGTATTGAACTGGTAATAGATTTTCTCGATGCTCTCCGGCTTCTTCTGAAGCAGTTCGAGAACCGCGTTGCGGCCGTAAACGACGTTTTCGCTCTGTTCGGTCTGTTCTGAATACATGAAAGTCACTGCTCCTGTGGAATGGTCGATGAGTCGCCCTGCCTGCCGATACCGGAAAGGGCGTTCCCGAAGAAACTGCTCTGAACGGGTTATCTTCACGAATGTAATTAAAATGAGTTAAATTCGATTTTTTTTATATCTTTTTGGTCACTCTCATTTAGCACGCTTTGCTGTTCTGCATGTAACTTTCTTGCGTCTTATCCGGTTACATCTTGGTGAGTAGTGCATTTATTTCTTCAGTCGCTGTTTTTCATTTTTTCAAGCAAATCCAGTAACAACTTGCCCATATGAGCCGGACGTTTAAGACAATGGAGGGAAATGAAGCCTTAGCTCATATCTCTTACCGTACCAGTGAAGTAATCTCAATCTACCCGATCACGCCGGCCTCACCGATGGGCGAGTATTCCGACGCATGGGCAGCTGAAGGGAAAACCAACATCTGGGGAACCATTCCCAAGGTTGATGAAATGCAGAGCGAGGCCGGCGCCGCGGCTGCCGTACACGGCGCGCTGCAGACGGGTGCGCTCACCACGACCTTTACCGCTTCGCAGGGTCTGCTCCTGATGATCCCGAACATGTACAAGATCGCAGGAGAACTCTCTCCCTGCGTCATTCATGTTTCGGCCCGCTCGCTCGCCGCACAGGCTCTCTCGATTTTCGGAGATCACGGCGACGTCATGTCGGTTCGCGGCACCGGTTTCGCCCTGCTCGCATCGAGCTCGGTACAGGAGGTAATGGACATGGCCCTGATTTCTGCAGCAGCGACACTGGAGTCAAGAGTACCCTTCATGCACTTTTTCGACGGGTTCAGAACCTCGCACGAAATCTCGAAAATAGAAGTCGTTCCCGATGAAGTCATCAGGGAAATGATCAGCGACGAACTTGTCATCGCCCATCGCAACCGGCGCATGAGCCCTGACGCCCCGATAATACGAGGCACCTCGCAGAACCCGGACACCTATTTCCAGGGCAGGGAGACCGTCAACAGCTATTACCAGGCATGTCCCGGCATCGTCGAGCGCCTGATGGACAAATTCGGAGAACTGACCGGACGCCACTACAAGCCATATCAGTACTACGGCGCCCCTGATGCCGAAAGGGTGGTCATCCTCATGGGTTCAGGCGTCGAAACCGTCCGTGAAACGGTCGAATTCCTCAATCTTTCAGGAGAAAAAGTCGGTGTTGTCAATGCCCGACTCTTCCGTCCTTTCGATATCGAAAGCTTCGTCAAGTCGCTGCCTGCATCGGTTACATCCGTTTCGGTGCTCGACCGCGTAAAGGAGCCCGGAAGCGCCGGAGAACCGCTCTATCTCGACACCGTCAACGCCCTGTTCGAAGGGTTCCAGAAAGGCCTCATAAAAGCCATACCGGCAATCACGGGAGGCCGTTACGGACTTTCGTCGAAAGAGTTCACCCCGACCATGGTCAAGGCCGTTTTCGACAACATGGCTTCCGCTTCGCCGAAAAACCATTTCACGATCGGCATCAGGGAAGATATCACCGGTTCAAGCCTCGACTACGACCGCTCGTTCTCGATCGAACCAGACAAAGTGTTCCGGGCCATCTTCTACGGCCTCGGCTCGGACGGCACGGTCGGCGCAAACAAGAACACCATCAAGATTATCGGCGAAAATACGCCGAACTACGCACAGGGCTACTTCGTGTACGATTCCAAGAAAGCGGGTTCCATAACGACCTCGCACCTGCGCTTCGGACCAGAGCAGATCCGTTCGACCTATCTCATCAGCGATGCGCACTTCATCGGCTGCCATCACTGGATTTTCCTCGAGATGATCGATCTGCTCAAGAATCTCAAGCAGAACGGCACCCTGCTGCTGAATTCGCACTACAGCCCCGATGAGGTATGGGAAAAGCTGCCGAAAATCGTTCAGGAGCACCTGATCCGCAAGCAGGCGAAACTCTATACCATCGACGCCTACAAGGTCGCCCAGGCAAGCGGCATGGGCCAGCGCATCAATACCATCATGCAGGCATGCTTCTTCGCCATTTCGGGCGTTCTGCCCCGTGAAGAGGCCGTCGAGAAAATCAAGGAATCCATCCGCCAGACTTACGGAAAGAAAGGCGACGAGGTTGTCAACCAGAACATCCAGGCTGTCGAGGCCACCCTGGCCAACCTGAACGAGGTGACGATCGGTTCTGTGGTCGAAAGCAAGAGCGAACTCCGCTCCCCGATTGTCGGTGAAGCTCCCGAATTCGTCTGCAACGTGCTTGCAAGAATCATCTCCGGGGAAGGCGACGAGATCCCGGTCAGCGAACTTCCCGCCGACGGTACCTATCCGACCGGCACCTCGAAATTCGAGAAACGCAACCTGGCCGACGAAATCCCGGTATGGGAGGCCGATATCTGCATCGAGTGCGGCAAATGCTCCATGGTCTGTCCGCATGCGGCGATCAGGGCCAAAGTGTACGATCCGAAATATCTGGCGAACGCACCGCACACCTTCAAATGCATCGATGCGAAAGGCGCCAGCTGGGAAGGGATGAAATATACCATCCAGGTCGCTCCTGAAGACTGCACCGGCTGCGAAATCTGTGCAAATGTCTGCCCTGCGCGCGATCGCAGCAACCATGAGCGGAAAGCCCTGAACATGCATCCCCAGGCTCCGCTGCGTGAAACCGAAATCGACAACTGGAACTACTTCCTCAACATTCCGGAGTTCGACCGCAACAGGATCAATGTGCGCCTCATCAAGGAGCAGCAGCTGCAGCAGCCTCTGTTCGAGTTCTCGGGCGCCTGTTCGGGATGCGGCGAGACTCCTTACGTAAAGCTGATGACCCAGCTCTACGGCGACAGGCTTGTCATCGGCAATGCCACCGGATGTTCATCGATCTACGGCGGCAACCTTCCGACAACGCCCTATACCACCAATGCCGCCGGACGCGGTCCGACGTGGTCCAACTCGCTCTTCGAAGACACCGCGGAATTCGCGCTCGGCTTCAGGATCTCGATCGACAAGCAGCGGGAGTACGCCGGCGAACTGGTAAAAAGAATGGCTTCGGAAATCGGCGAATCGCTGACCACGGACATTCTCGAGGCAAAAGAGAGCAATGAACCTGAAATTTTCGAACAGCGTCAGCGCATATCGGTCCTCAAGGACAAACTCCGCAATATCGATTCCAGTGACGCAAGAAACCTGCTCTCGGTTGCCGACATGCTGGTCAAAAAGAGCGTATGGGGTGTGGGCGGAGACGGCTGGGCCTACGATATCGGCTACGGCGGCGTCGATCATGTAACGGCGGGCAACAAGAACGTAAACCTGCTGGTGCTCGATACGGAAGTCTACTCCAATACCGGCGGTCAGGCCTCGAAAGCCACGCCGAAAGCTGCCGTCGCAAAATTCGCGGCAGCAGGCCGCGTCATGACCAAGAAAGACCTCGGCCTGATCTCCATGACCTACGGCAATGCCTATGTTGCAAGCGTGGCGCTCGGTGCGCGGGACGAACAGACCCTCAAGGCGTTCCTCGAAGCGGAGGCCTACGACGGCCCGTCGATCATTATCGCCTACTCGCACTGTATCGCCCACGGCATCACGATGGCGACAGGCCTCGAGAACCAGAAGGCCGCTGTCGATTCCGGTCACTGGATTCTCTACCGGTACAACCCGGATCGCCTGAAAGAGGGCAAGAATCCGCTGATTCTCGACTCGAAAAAGCCGAAAATCCCGGTATCGCAGTTCCTCAACATGGAAAACCGGTTCAGGATGCTCAAGAAAAGCCATCCGGCACTTGCCCAGGAGTATTATGCGGCAATCCAGAAGGAAGTGGACGCACGCTGGGCCCATTACGAGTACCTTGCCGCCCGTTCTTTCGACGAGATCAAATCCTGATCGCGAGCCGGAAAAACGCACAGAGACAAAAAGCAGAACGGCGGGAACCCCCCGCCGTTCTGCTTTTCTCCTTTACCCGTTCACCTGCCGCTATTTCCCGCCCATCACCCCGATCCTCAGGCGAAGCAGCCTGGCTTTTTCGTTCTCTCCCGTCTTTTCATAGACTTTCAGAAGATGACCGGCTATCTCCGGGTCGTCCCCGGCGAGCGAAAATGCCTTTTCAAGGTGCTGAAGCGCCTCGCGGTACTCTCCCAGCCCGAACAGCACCCAGCCGAGCGTATCGAGATAGACCGGGTTGTCCGGCTCCTGGGCAGCTGCTTTCATGGCGAGATTTTTTGCCTCGGCAAGATCTCGCCCCTGCAGGGAGAGCAGATATGCATAATTGTTCATGGCAAGAGCGTTGCCGGAATCGAGCAGCAGAATCGCACGGTACATGGCGAGACTTTTTTCCCTCAGGCCAAGCTTGTCGTAACTCATGGCAAGCGTCGATGCGGCCTGGAGATAGAGCCAGCGCTCCTTCTCCCTGTGCTTCACCTGCAGGGCTTTTTCAAGCAGCCTCACGGCCTTGCGGACGTCACCGACCTGATAGGCTGTATAGCCTTCCAGAACGAGCAGTCTCATGGGGGTTACCCTTGCCAGCTTTTTAGCCCGTGCGACGGCGCCAGCGGCCTTTACATACTCTTTCTGCATGATATAAGCCGCAATCAGGTCCTCCCAGGCCTCGATATGGGCCGGATGCAGCCGGAGAACCGCACTGAACTCCTGCTCCGCCTCCCGGGGCTTCTTCTCCCTCAGTTTCAGCTTGCCTGTGAGCATCATCGCAGACGTTTCGCCCGGATAACGTTTCCCGATTTCGGCAAGCATGCCGTAAAGCGGCTCGACGTAAGCGCTGTCTTTTGCCGCGCGGACGTAAAAGAGCTCGGCAAGGCTGATTTTCTGTTCCGGTTTCAGCCCGGAGGTATTGTAGAATGCGTTGAGATCGAGGAGAAAGGACTCCCTGTCTTTCGTCTCCACCGAAAGTTCCAGCAGGGCAAGCCATGCGGGAAGGAAACGGGGATTGGCGGCGAGGATCTTCCGGAAGGTTTTCGAGGCCAGTGCGCTCTGACCGGTCTCCACATAGAGTTCGCCAAGGGTCAGCTCCAAACGGGCTTTTTCCTCCCCTTCCTCTATCAGGCCGGAAAGCGTTTCAATGGCGGAATGGTAGTGTTTGAGCTTGATTTCGAGCAGCAGCACCTGGGCCCGGGTGCTCTCGTCCGAGGGATCGAGCTGAAGCATGCGCTGAAAAACTGCGAGAGCCTTTTCCGGGTCACCTGAGGCAATGTGTTCAAGGGCAAGCTGGGCGAGATAGTCGCTGCGGCCCGGATCGAGCTTTACCAGATCGGTGTAGATATCCACCGACCGGCCGTAGTCCTTCATCTGATGGGCGACGGAGGCAAGCGTCAGCAGATAGGATCGGTTTTCCGGTTCGATTGCTGCGGCTTTTTCGGCATGGGTTCTTGCCGAATCGGCTACGCCAAGTTCCTGAAACGCTCTGGCCGTGGCGTGGTGCACTGCCGCTTTTGCGGCGGCGTCCGGAGAATGAACGGTTCGGAAGGCGTCGATCGCACCCCAGAAATCACCTTTTTCGGCAAGCAGAAGAGCCGAAACGAAACGGTTTTTCGAACTCTCGGCGGCAGTGTCGCGCACTCCGGGCTGAAAAGCCCTGCCTGCTGTTACTGCCGGACGGGCACTGCAGGCCGAAAGCAGAAGAAGCAGAAGAAGCCCGAGCGGAAAAACCTGATGCCGCCGGGCACAGGAAAACCGGCTCTCAGGAAAGTTCGTCGAACAGCGAACCTTCGCCGATGCTGCTTCCCGGCAGGGAGAACCGGACGATCCCCCTGCGGGTCGCGACGCGGCCTCTCGGCGTCCGGGTGATATAGCCGGCCTGGATAAGATAGGGCTCATAAACCTCCTCGATAGTGTCCTGCTCCTCCCCTACGGAAACCGCCAGTGAGGCCGCTCCCACAGGGCCGCCGTTGAACTTGTTGACAATGGTGTCCATGATCCTCTTGTCCATATCGTCAAGCCCTTCCTCGTCGATTTCAAGACGTTCAAGCGTCGTCATGGCAATGAAACGGGTGATGACCGGTGCGTCGGCAACCTGGGCGAAATCCCGTGCCCGCCTCAGAAGCCGGTTAGCGATGCGCGGCGTGCCGCGGGAACGTCCGGCGATTTCGGCGGCGGCATCCCGCTCGATGCCGATACCGAGAATACCCGATGCGCGCATGATGATCTGTTCGAGCAGATCGGCGGAGTAGTAGTCGAAACGGCTGCTGATGCCGAAACGGGCTCTGAGCGGAGAGGTCAGAAGACCGGAACGGGTTGTCGCGCCCACAAGCGTGAAGGGTTCGATGCGCAGCTGCACGGCACGGGCCGAAGGTCCGCTGTCGAGCATGATGTCGATGCGGAAATCCTCCATTGCCGAATAGAGGTACTCCTCTACGGCAGGAGGCATGCGGTGAATCTCGTCGATAAAGAGTACGTCTCCCCTCTTCAGACCGGTCAGGAGGCCGGCAAGATTACCCGCCTTGTCGAGCAGCGGGCCGGAAGTCGCCTTGATGCTGCATCCCATTTCCGAAGCGATAATGAAGGCGAGTGTGGTTTTGCCGAGTCCCGGAGGACCCGAGAGCAAAACATGGTCGAGCGCGTCGCCCCGTTTTCTGGCCGCCGATATGAAAACCTTCAGATTGTCGGTCAGGCGCTGCTGGCCGGTAAAATCCTCCATTTTCGCCGGTCGGATCTGCTCCTCGAATCTGGTTTCAAGAGCGTCGGCAGGAGTATTCAGGAGTTCGATTTTCACAGGAAAGCCGCCTTCGTTATGTTCTTCTGGGTATCGGTCACAGTCTTATCCTCGGATCGGCCACGGCATAGAGAACATCGGCAAGAAGATTTCCAAGAACGATCAGCGTCCCGGAAATAAAGGTATTGGCTATAATGAGCGGATAATCACGGGCGAAAATCGCCTCCACGGTAACCCTTCCCATGCCGGGAAAAGCGAAGATCACCTCGATGAAGAGCGCGCCGCTGAAGATAAAGGGCAGCGAACTTCCCATAAGGGTGATTACCGGAAGCAGGGCGTTGCGCAGCGCATGGCGGAAAATCACGACATTCTCCGGAAGCCCCTTCGCCCTTGCCGTGCGGATATAGTCCTGCCGGATCACCTCGAGCATGCTTCCCCTTACATAGCGGGCAATGCCGGCCGCACCGTTGATGCTCAGCACCGTTACCGGCAGCACGAGATGCCATATCCGGTCGACAAAAAAACCGAAGGGTCCGAAACTTTCGGCGCCTATCTCATTGAGGCCGGAGGCCGGAAACCACTGCAGCTTGAGGGCAAAGACGATAATCATCATCAGGGCGAACCAGAACTCCGGCATGGAGTAGAAGAACAGGGCCGTGACCGTCAGGAACCTGTCGGGAAAACTGTTCTGCCGGACCGCCGAAATAATGCCGATCACGATGCCGAAGGTAAAGTTTGCAACGAGCGTGAGGGCGGCGATCGTCACGGTAACCGGCAGCGCCTGGGCTATCACCTCGAAAACCGGCTGCTGGGCCCGGCTGAAACTGCGGCCGAAATCGCCCTGCAGCACATTGGCGAGCCATTTGACGTACTGTACCGGCAACGGATCGTTCAGCCCGTACTGCGCCCTGATCTGCTCGGCGACATTGGGGCTGATGCCCGGCTGGATGAAAAATGCCGCAGGGTCTCCCGGAGCGAGCCTGATGATGAAGAAGGTCAGGGTCAATACCCCGAAAACAAGCGGTATCGAAAGCAGCAGTCTTTTGAAAATATAGGTCAGCATAGGGTTCTACCGGGCAAGGTTTGACGAGGGCGTAAGCGTCCAGTCGTCAATATTGTAAAAAGTACCGGAAATATTGATCTCCTCTCCGGAAATTCGTTTACTGAATCCCATGGTCTCCCTGATCCAGTAGAGAAAGGTCACCGGCTGGTCGCGGTGGATTATCTCCTGATACTCGAGCCAGTATGGCCGGGCATCGGTCTGTACCAGTTTCGCCTTGGCCAGTTCACAGATCTCGTCGATTCTCGGATTCCGGTAACCGGTAAAATTGAAGGTGCTCTTTTTCAGGTCGGAACCCCAGACGTCGAGCGGATCGATTTCAAGCCCGATCGACCAGCCGGCCATCCACGCGTCGAGTTTCCGGTTCTGCAGATTTTCGAAAAAGACGTTCGATTCCTGGACATCGAGCCGGCAGTCGATGCCGATAGCCTTGAGATTCTGCTGAACGATCACGCTCGCATAGTTCCGTCTTGCATTGCCGGAATTGGTGTAGAGTATGAAACTGAACCTCCGGCCCTGTTTCCGCAATATGCCGTCGGGCCCGGGATGCCACCCCTGTTTCTCAAGAAGAGCCGATGCTGCTGCGGGATCATAGGGGTGCGGAGTGACGGCGCTGTTGTACGCCCACTTCAGCGAAGGGGAGATGTCGGTATTGCAGACGGAACCATACTCCTTGAGGTAGCCGTCGATGATCGCCTCGCGGTCGATAGCCATGGTGAGGGCCCTGCGTACCTCCGGCGAGCCGAAAAGCGGGTGGGGCAGAATTTTGCCGGTCTTGTGATAGGCGACCTGATCGATGTTGGACCAGCCGACGTAGTCGTAAACACGCAGACCGACGCTCTTGTTCTCGACTGCCGGATTCGCCTTCAGGAGAGCACCGAAATCCTCCGGCTTGATGTTTTCGACGATATCGACGGTATTGGTCTGCAGCTGCGCGAGCCTTACCGTATAGTCAGGCACGATCCGCCAGTTGATCAGGGGAATGTTTCCCGGTTTGGGAAGATTCGAACGCCTGTTGGAAGCCAGCACCAGCTCCTGCTGTTTTCCCCATGACTTCAGCCGGTAAGGACCGGCCCCGACCGGATTCTGGTTGAGCGGCGAATTCCTGAAATCCTCCGGCCTGATGTTCTGCCAGAGATGCCGGGGCAGCGGCGTAAGGGAGGTGTGAAAAAGCGCCAGATGCTCGGGTACCGGCTTGTAGAACCTGAAGATGAGGGTGGTATCGTTTGGCGTTTCGATTGCCCTGTCGAAATCGACTGCTCCCCTGTCGGCGCCGATCAGTTCGGCAAGATACTGCTGGCGGGGACTTGCGATCACGGGGTTGCCGTAGAGGCGGTAGGTGAACTTGAAATCACCCGAAACGACCGGCTTGCCGTCGTCCCAGAAGGCATCGCTGCGCAGGATATAGGTGATGGACTTGTGGTCCGCGGACATGGTCCATGTTCTTGCCAGCGCGGCTTCAGGTTTTCTGCCCCCGGTTGAAGGGCGGAATTTTTTTTCGCGGGCCAGAAAATTCAGCAGCCCGGTTGTGGTATCGAACTCGCTCTGCAGAAGCCCCGGGTAAATCAGGCCGGAAATATTGCTCGACGTGACGCTCGAGCCGATAACGGGGTTGAGGTAATCGGCGTCGCCGAGCATGGCGATAACCAGCGTCGAATCCCTGGCCGCACCACTCCTGTCCCCGCTGCCGGGCGCCCGGCCGCATGAATTCAGCAGCAGCATAAGTGCAGCAAGAAGGGCTGAAAACGCAAATTCCCTTCCGTGGCGCATCCGGATGTGGTCAGCTTTCATCATCTGTC
>JAAXXP010000102.1 GCA_013334435.1 Chlorobiaceae bacterium
CGCTCAAAAGCCGCGATGGCTTTCGGATGGGCAAGGAAGAATGCCGGTTTTTTCCACACCTTCGTGAGCAGGTCGTCGAGATCGTCGGGAGTCGGCGTTCCGTACCGGGTGCTGATGCGCTGTCCGGGATCGACGGAGTGCAGCAGTCCGAACTCCCTGTTGTTGATGAACTCCCATTCCTGGCGCTCCTTGATGCCTTCGATCGTCAGACGCATCTGCTGCTCGATCTGGTTGTAAGGCTCGTTGTAGAGATCGGATACTCTCGTATGCACGCGCACGACCGTCTGGATCGCCTGCAGCGAGTATTCCCTCGGCTTGTTCGAGTAATCGACATAGGTTTCCGGAATTTCGACATCCTCGTCAAAACCGGCGACGAGGTCGATGTGCTTTTCGCCGTGCTTGTTGACCGTCGAGCGGATTTTCAGGTATTCTTCAACCGCTTTTTCGAAAGAATCCCTCAGGGAAGAGGAGCCCTTGAACAGTTTTTCGATATCGGTGCTGGAAAGGGAGAAAAAGGATACCGGCGTGAGGGTGCGGATAGTGACCGTCGAAGGCTTCCGGGAGACAAGTTCCTCTTCGCCGAAAAATTCGCCTTCCGAGAGCAGTGCGATGCGCAGTTCCTCCCCGTGCAGGCCTTTGCTGAGGATTTCAACCTGACCGTGCGCGATGATGAAGAGCTTGTGTCTCTCTTCTCCTTCGAGAATCAGGGTGTTGCCGAGATCCGACTCCTCCAGGACGAACTTTTTGGCAAGTCCGGCGATGATGCCGTCATCGATCGAAGCGAAAAGCGGAATGCTCTTGAGGGCTTCGGGCTTGAACGAAGGGGTTCCTTCATGGAAGTCTATCCCGATGCGGTCCGGTTTCTGCAGTTCGATTTTCGTGCGGTTGACACGGTAGGTGCCTGAGGAGACATGAACCCACGGGAGGAGCTTCAGAAGCCATCTCGGGGTAATGGACATCATCTGCGGCGGGGTCTTGGTCGTATTGGCAAGGTTTCTTGCCACCTTGGTGGTGACGCTGCGCTGCAGAAGGCTGTTGGGTTCCGGTAATGAGTTTGTCATGGATTGAAATTATAGTTGAAAGGTGATTGCCTGAATCTGGTTATGGTTTATTTCAGATGCCCAGTCCGTCCGTGAAACTGGTTTCAACAGCTTTCTGCTGAAGAATTCTGGAGTGCGGAGGCACGCTTCTGGTCAGCCAGACGTTTCCTCCGATCGTCGAGTTCCTGCCTATGGTGATCCGTCCGAGAATGTTGGCGTTCGAATAGACGACCACATTGTCCTCGATGATAGGGTGACGCGGCACATCCTTGACCGGGTTTCCTGCTGCGTCGATCTCGAATTTTTTCGCGCCCAGCGTGACCCCCTGGTAAAGACGTACGTGATTGCCGATGACGCAGGTTTCGCCGATAACCACCCCTGTTCCATGATCGATACTGAACGATTCTCCGATCACGGCGCCGGGATGGATGTCGATTCCGGTTTCGGAATGGGCCATTTCGGAAATGATCCTCGGTATGAGCGGCACGGAGAGCCTGAGAAGGGCGTGTGCGCTCCGGTGGTTGATCATCGCCCTGATCGAGGGATAGCAGAAAATGATCTCTCCGTGGCTTTTTGCCGCAGGATCTCCGTCATAGATCGCTTTTACGTCGGAGCAGAGGACTCTTCTGATTTCCGGCAGTCCGGCGATGAATCGCATTGCGGTATCGGCCGCTTCCGCAGGCTTTCTGTAGCCGTTTTCCTCTCCGGCATGGAAAAGCCTGACACTGGCAATCTGTTCGCAGAGAAGCCCGAACAGCTTTTCAACCCTTACGCCGAGAAAATGGGGCAGTGACTCCCTGCGCAGAACCGGTCCGCCGAAATACCCCGGAAAGGTGATCGCCCTGATCAGTTCGACGGCTTCACCGAGTCTTTCAATGGAGGGCAGATGATCCCGGCTCTCCGAGAGATAATCGCATTCGGCATCGCCGGCCCGGGACAGTCGGTGTATGGCATCTTCAATGGGGTCTTTTATTTCCCTTGACATAAGATCTCCTGAGGCGGTCTGTACGACCGGATTGTGTGGTTTATCGCCGGAAAATTGCGCTTGGGGGACACGCTCCTGCTCAGCAGGGGAAGGCGTGACGGATGCGCCGCGCTTTCAATGCCGAACAGGAGGTGAACATGACAACCGCTTCGCGGACATTCAGATGGCCGCCGGTTCATTGTCGAACTGGTAGAGCAGGGTGGAGAGGTATCGCTCGCCGGTATCGGGAAGGATGACGACAATTTTCCGTCCTCTGTTCTCTTCCCGAAGCGAAAGCTGCAGCGCCGCGTAAACCGCCGCACCGGAAGAGATGCCGACAATGAGCCCCTCGGTCCTGGCAAGAGCGCGGCCTGTACGAAGGGCATCCTCGTTCTTTACGGGAATGATTTCATCGATAATGTCCGTATTGAGGATGTCGGGCACAAAACCTGCCCCGATGCCCTGTATTTTATGAGGGCCCGGTTTTCCTCCGGCGAGCACCTGCGAGTCGAACGGTTCGACGGCAACGATCGAGACTTCGGGATTGCGCTGCCTGAGTACCTCTCCGACCCCGGTGATCGTTCCCCCCGTTCCGACGCCGCTGACGAAAATATCCACCTTGCCGTCCGTATCGTTCCAGATCTCTTCGGCGGTTGTTTTCCGGTGGATTTCGGGGTTCGCAAGATTCCTGAACTGCTGGGGAATGAACGAGTCCTGATATTCGAGATGCAGCTCGTCGGCCTTCCTGATTGCGCCGACCATGCCTTCGGTTCCGGGCGTCAGCACCAGTTCGGCTCCGAGCGCCTTGAGCAGGTTCCTGCGTTCGATGCTCATGGTTTCGGGCATGGTGAGAATCAGCCGGTACCCTTTCGCTGCGGCGATATAGGCGAGCGCAATACCGGTGTTGCCGCTTGTCGGTTCGATGATGACCGTCTCGCTGCCGATCAGTCCCTGCTGTTCGGCGGCCTCGATCATGGAATAACCGATCCGGTCCTTGACGCTGCCGCCCGGGTTGAAGTATTCCAGCTTGGCGATGATGGTTGCAAGCGTATCGTGTTCCCTGTTGAAGTTTTCAAGTTCGAGCAGCGGCGTGTTGCCGATCAGCTCGGTCAGTTTTTTTGCGATGCGTCCCATAAGGTTCGGCGTTTATTGTTGAACAGATGTAACCTCTTGAAATATCGATACCTGCAAGGGAAATTGAAATCCCTCCAAACCGGTATTTTTTATACCCTGAAACAGGTAGATTCAGATATGGTATGCGATATTGTCGATCAAACCGGCCTTTATCGCATACAGGATCAGCTCCGTACTGCTCGATACGCCGAGTTTGCGGAAGATGTTTTTCCGGTGGGTCATCACCGTATGAAAACTGATGTGTTTTCGCGAGGCGATCTCCTTTGTCGACAGTCCCGCGGAGATCAGGCGGACGATGTCGATTTCGGAGGTAGTCAGGAGGTAAGCCTCTTCCTGGGGGCCTTCTTTTCTGAGAAGCACGTCCAGCACGCTTCCCGAATAATATTTCTTTCCCTTCAGGCCCGAACCGACAGCCTGAAGAATCTCCTCCTCATCGTCTTTTTTCAGGACGATGGTTTTTATGCCCGCATCGTTCAGCTCCTTTATCTGGTACTGGTTGATGGCGTTGGTGACAATGACGATGCCTGCAGCCTCATGCTGTTTTTTGAGCTCCCCGATATCCTTTATGGAGAGAAAATCGAACAGGATGAAATCGGTTACGATAACGGCCCGCGGGTGTTCATGGAGAACCTGCTGCAGCTCTTCCCGGCCGGAAACGCTTCTGACGCCCGGATAATGAGGCTGCAGGATTGAGCGAAGTCCCTCCCGGGTAAGATGCTGCGTGTCGGCAATGACGACAGGCGTATGGTTATGGTGATGTTTCATTTCAGATTCCCGCTCCGTTTTCAAAAACTTCTTCGACCATTGCAAGCGTTTCCCCTTCGCTGCCGCCTTCGACGGTGACCTGAAGGGAGGTCCCCGATACGGCGCACAGGGTGAGCATATCGATCAGGGAGGCCGATTCGGCTTTCTGGCCGTTTTCTTTTTCCAGAATAATGGAGCTTTTCTGCCGGCGGGCGATGCCCGCAATTTTTGCGAGCGCCCTGAAATGCAGTCCTTCCGGTATTTTCACGGTGAGCTGTTTATGAAGCATGATGAGAGAGACAAATGGTTACGGTTATGGTATCGCGTTTTTGGAGCCCGGAAAATGAAAAAGCCGACCCTGAACATCAGAACCGGCTTTCTGTAACAGTCTAACGACCATACATGGTGATCACGACACGTGATGCTCCGGTATCTTGCGCAAGGAACAGGCGGAACAGCACCTTTTACAGTGGAGAGCTTTTCGTATGATTGTTGACTGTGGTGACATGGGCTCAACGATTTACTGTTTACAGGATCATTAACAATTGTTAATATTTTTTTTGAAATAAAACAAGAAAAGATCAACGCTGCCAAAAAATGAAAAAATGTTGACCGCCAGAGATTTTTTGCTATATTAACAATTGTTAATAGTTCTTTCTCGTAACGGTCATCAAGAAAGGCTGAGGGAATAGACCCGTTGAAGCCTTGACAACCGATTCCGATCAGCGGGACACGGTGCCACATTCTACTTCTTGCTGCATGCCTGACGGTATATTTGTTTTTTACTGCAGGGAAGAAAGATGAGTGAAAAAGAGAGCAGAATTGCTTTTTTCAATAACAGCGAATATGCATCACCTGCATGTTTGCCGAAAAAATTGACAGAAGTTTCGGACAACCTTTTCCTCACTCAGGAAGAGGTTTTTTTTTGCCCATCCCGTTTTTTTACGTCATATAAACAATCAACGTACTCCATACCATGAGTTTTCAGACAGACACCATTCATGCGGGAGTTGCTCCCGACAAAGCCTATGGCGCCATCATGACGCCGATCTATCAGTCTTCAACCTTTGTTTTCGAGGATATAGGGAAGCACAGGGGGTTCGACTATACGCGAAGCGGTAACCCGACAAGACAGGCTCTTGAGGACAGTCTCGCTTCGCTCGAGGGCGGCTCGTTCGCGGCTGCCGTTACCAGTGGCATGGCCGCCATTACGACCGTCCTGCACCTGTTCACTACCGGAGACGAGATCATCTGCACCGATGACTGCTATGGCGGTACGGCAAGACTTCTTAAAACCATACAGGAGCATTTTGGCATTAAGGTGCATTTCGAGGATCTCAGAAATCATGAGCGTCTTGAATCACTTATCAACAGCAGAACAAGGGCGGTATGGATTGAAACACCCTCCAATCCGCTGCTCAATCTTGTCGATATCGAAGCTGTTTCGACCTGTGCAAAAAAGCACGGCCTGCTTTCCATTGTCGACAACACCTTTCTTTCGCCGTATCTCCAGCAGCCGTTCAGACTTGGAGCTGATATCGTGGTGCATTCAACAACGAAATACCTGAACGGTCATTCGGATGTTATTGGAGGAGCCCTGCTTTCCTGCAATCCGGAACTTGATCAGAAGCTGAAATACCTTGTCAATACTCTGGGCACCTGTGCCCAGCCGTTTGATTGCTGGCTGGTGCTGCGGGGAATAAAAACACTTGTCCCGAGGATGAAGGAGCATCTCTATAATGCACAGGGTGTAGCGGAGTTCCTTGCGGGACATCCCAAAGTGAAACAGGTGTTTTACCCCGGACTTGCATCCCATCCCCAGCATGAGCTTGCCAGGAGACAGCAGCGAGGATTCGGAGCAATGGTCTCTTTCGATCTTGACGGAAATATCGAGGACGTCAATCGTGTCCTGAAAGGCACGAAACTGTTTGCCCTCGCTGAAAGCCTTGGTGGTGTGGAGTCGCTTATCGAACATCCGGCAACGATGAGCCATTTGTCGATGGGCAACGAGCATCGTCAGGC
>JAAXXP010000017.1 GCA_013334435.1 Chlorobiaceae bacterium
AGCCGTCCCGAACGAAGCCGGACTGGACAGGCTCACGCTCACCCCCCATGCCTGAAGAGCGGCGATAAGCACGGTTCCATACCTGGTCATCTGGTTGATCCGCTGACGTCCCTCCTCACCCTCTTTCTGCAGCTTCTGCACATAGGGCGTGACGGCACCGAGGAGCTGAACGATGATGGAGGCGGAAATGTAGGGCATGATGCCGAGAGAAAAAATCGAAGCCCTTGCAAATGCACCGCCGACAAACAGATCGAAAAGCCCGAAAAGGTCATTGGAGTGAGCCGGAGATGCGCCCGCTACGGCAGACGCATCGACACCCGGTATCGTAATGTGGGAACCAAGCCTGTAGATAAACAGGAGAAGTAGGGTATAGAGTATCCGCTGCCGAAGCTCAGGGATTTTATTGATGTTGCGTATACTTTCGGTAAGCTTCATAACGGCTCAGGCGATATTCAGGACTTTGCTGATTTCTTGACTCTCTTGACAAGCGGAGCTTTCTGTTTCAGGAGAGCTTCCTCAACCGTGAGATCCACAATTTTCGAAGCCTCTTCAAGGGTGCGGTATGCTTTGGTAACCGAGCCGCCGGCCTTGACGATCTTTTCCTCTGCGCTCTTGCTGAAGAAGTGCGCGGTTATCTTGACCGGCCTGGTAAGCTCGCCATTGCCGAGAATCTTGAAATAATCAGCATAACTCGCATTGCACAGGGCCTTCAGATCCAGTACGGAGATTTCCGTCCCGTCAATCAGACCTTCCTCGATCCACGCTTCGATCTGGGAGACATTGAGCGTCCTGACCGATTTTCTGTCCGGCGGCGTAAAGCCGAACTTCGGAAGTCTGCGGTAAACCGGAATCTGACCGCCTTCGTTGATCGGCCTCTGGTAGCCGCTTCTCGCCTGCTGGCCTTTGTTACCCTTGCCGGCAGTGGTACCGTTACCGGAACCCTGTCCGCGACCAACACGTTTTCTGTTTTTTACCGCGCCTTTTGCAGGACGGAGTGAACTTAAATCCATGATCTCAATTCCCTACTTGCTATTAGTAAAATCTTAAAGCTCTTCGACCTTGACAAGATGCTGTACAACCCTGATCTGACCGCGCAGGCAAGGATTGTCCTGCCGTTCAACGGTGTAGTTCGGACGGCCGAGACCGAGCGCCTTGATCGTCTCTTTCTGTTTTTTCGTACACCCGATCACGCTGCGAACCTGGGTTATCCGTAATGTTTTATCACTCATGTCTCTACTTTCTTCTTTTTAGCTTTCAAAAACCTCTTTAAGGCTCTTCGACCTTCTTTCGGCTACATCCATGGCATCCGACATGCTCTGCAAACCCTTGATCGCGGCTTTGACGACATTGTGCGGATTCGAAGAACCGAGCGACTTGGTAAGCACGTCGTGAACGCCGGCCATCTCGAGTACCGCTCTTACGGCGCCACCTGCAATCAGCCCGGTACCGGGAGTTGCGGGCTTCATCAGCACTTTTGCCGAACCGTATTTGGCAATCACCTGATGCGGAATGGTCCCCTTGATGATCGGAACCTTGATGACGTTTTTCTTGCCGTCCTCGACACCCTTGGCTATAGCGTCCTGAACCTCGTTGGCCTTGCCGAGACCGTAGCCGACATGGCCTTCCTTGTCTCCGACAACGACGATCGCGTTGAACCCGAACCGTTTACCGCCTTTTACAACCTTTGCCGTCCTGTTGATGTGAACCAGCTTTTCCTTCAGATTCAATTCTCCGGGCCTGATATTCTTATTAGCAGATATTTTCGACATGTAACTTTCTCTATTGAAAGGTTTTTAAAAGACCAGACCAGCTTCCCGCGCACCATCGGCCAAAGCCTTGACCCTGCCGTGGTAGCGGAATCCGTTTCTGTCGAAGACGACGTTCGTTATCCCCTTGGCCCCTGCCTTTTCGCCAATCTGCATTCCAACAAGACGGCAAACCTCGGTTTTTGTGCCTTCAAGAGCCTTGTTTTCCTTTGACATGCTCGATACGGACAAAATGGTCTTGCCGTTATCGTCGTCAATCAGCTGCGCATAGACCTGCGACAGGCTGCGGTAAACGCAAAGTCTCGGTTTCGACTCGGTGCCATGGACCTGCGCCCTGCTTCTGTCCTTGATTTTCTGCCTGCGAGAGGCCTTATCGATTTGACTCATTCTCTTCAACCCTAAAAATGTTATTGCCTGACTGTTATAGCTTTCTTTCCGGCTATTACTTACCGGCCGCCTTGCCTTCCTTGCGGCGGATTACCTCACCTTCGTATTTGATGCCTTTTCCACGGTACGGTTCAGGCTTCCTGAACGAACGGATCTTGGCGGCGACCTGTCCGACAAGAGCCTTGTCTATGCCGCTGATAAGAATGGTCGTCTGATCGGGAACCTCGATCTGGATACCTTCGGGAGCCTTGAAATAGATCATGTGCGAATAGCCGAGCGTAAGGGCCAGCAGATCGTTTTTCAGCTCGGCGCGGTAACCGACACCGGCAATTTCGAGTTTTCTGGTAAATCCTTTCGTGACGCCCTCGACCATGTTGCTGATAAGCATGCGGTAAAGGCCGTGCATCGCCCTTGATTTTTTGGTGTCATCGACTCTCTGCACCGTAACAACGCCGTTCTCTTCCTGCACGTTGACCTGCGGAGTCAGTTCCTGCTCAAGCGCGCCTTTGGGTCCGGTCACCTTGATGTTGGCATCACTGATCTCTATCCTGGCCTGACCAGCCAGGGGAATCGGCATTTTTCCTATTCTTGACATGATATTCTTGTACGCTTTGGCTTATGAATTAATAGATGCGGAAGAGGATTTCACCGCCTACGCCCTTCTCACGGGCCTCTTTATCGGTAATGATACCCTTCGACGACGAAAGGATATAGAGTCCGAGGCCGCCAAGGTATTTCCTGATATCCTTTCCCTGATACACCCTTCTTCCCGGCTTGCTTACCCTGGTGATCTCACGGATAGCCGGCTCGCCTGCCGTCGAATATTTCAGCTCGACGCGAATAAACGGAAACTGCTCGGTAGTGATGACCGTAAAGTTTTTTATATATCCTTTTTCCACAAGCAGTTGAGAGATATTCTCCCTGAGCTTGGAATACGGAATATCGGTAGTCTTGTTTTTTGCTCTCCCCGCGTTTCTGATGCGGGTGATATAATCTGCAATAGAATCCGTTACAGGCATAGCTAACGTTGGTTACTTTCAAAAATGAACAAATCTCTCTCTCTTGTCTGTAATACTGAACAACTTACCAGCTTGCCTTCCTGACTCCCGGAATCTTCCCTTCAAGGGCAAGCTTGCGGAACATCTGGCGGCAAAGCCCGAATTTCTCATAAACACCTCTTCCACGGCCTGTAAGGACACAGCGGGTTCTCACCCTTGTTGCAGAACTGTCTCTCGGCAGCTTGCGGAGCGCTTCGTAATCACCGGCTTTAAGCAGCTCCTCACGCTTGGCAGCATATTTCTCTACAAGCTTTTTCCTTTTTTCATTCCGTGCAATAACGCTTTTCTTGGCCATCTCGGGTTTCCTGAATAAGTTAGTTGTTCTTCTTTTTGAACGGCATACCAAGCTCGGAAAGCAGTACATACGCCTCTTCATCGGTTGCTGCCGACGTCACGAACGTGACGTCCATACCTGAAATCCTCGGTACCTTGTCGATATCGATTTCCGGGAAAATGATCTGCTCCCTGATACCGGTGGTATAGTTGCCGCGTCCATCAAAACTGGTATCGTTCAGTCCGCGGAAGTCACGGATTCTCGGAACGGCAAGACTGACAAAACGGTCTAAAAACTCGTACATGGTCTTTCTGCGGAGCGTCACCCGGCAACCGATGGCCTGGTTCTCGCGCAGTTTGAAGTTCGAAATGGCTTTTCTCGACTTGCGGATCTGCGGCCTCTGACCGGTGATCTGGGCAAGTTCCGCCATGGCGGTCTCGAGCAGCTTCGGCTCGGCTGCAGCCTCTCCGATACCGATATTGATGGCGATCTTCTGCAGCTTCGGCACCATCATGATATTCTTGTACTGGAACCGCTCCATGAGCTTGGGAACAACATTTTCCCTGTAGAAGGTTTCAAGGCGGGCTTCGACGGTTTCGACGGGTGCGTTTTCTTTGTTTTTCGTCATTATTTTCTTTCAGTTACCGGGATGGTCTTGGTCATCCTTTCTTATAAAATACAGATACTTTCTAGCTCTTCTTCACATTGGAAGCATGAATCGGGAATTCTCTCTCGATAATCGAACCCTGCGGGTGGCTCTGGGTCGGCTTCATGTGGCGTTTTCTGATGTTGACGCCCTCCACGATCACCCTGCATTTCTGCGGATACACCTTCAGTATCTTTCCAGCCTTGCCCTTATCGTTCCCGCTGATGACAACGACGTTGTCGTCTTTCCTGACATGCAGCTTGACGTTATGCAGCTTTGCCTTTTTATTAATCCCTGTTTTCATTTTTCACTGATATGATAGTATTCATAAAATCCTGAGCGGGAGACGAGACTCGAACTCGCGACCAACAGCTTGGAAGGCTGTGACTCTACCAACTGAGTTACTCCCGCTTGAAGCTTTCACAGAACTTCAGGCGCCAAAGATACGATTTTCATATATTTTCTGTCGCGCAATTCTCTGGCAACGGGTCCGAAAATTCGGGTACCTCTCGGTTCCCCCTGCGCGTTGAGCAGTACGACTGCGTTTTCGTCGAACCTGATGTAGGATCCGTCCTTTCTTCTCTGTTCTTTCACGCAGCGGACAACAACCGCTTTGCAGACATCTTTCTTCTTGACAACTCCGCCCGGCACAGCCGCTTTCACCGATACGATGACCTGGTCACCCAGTCCGGCATAACGCCTTCCGGTACCGCCGAACACATGGATACAGCGAACTTTCTTCGCTCCGCTGTTATCTGCAACAACCAGATTAGTTTCTTTCTGGATCATCCTGTTTCAAACTTTTTAATGTATAAAGAATCCCTTCTTACCTGGCCTTCTCAATGATTTCGACGAGACGGCAGCTTTTCCTTTTGCTCAGCGGCCTGCATTCGACAACTTTAACCAGATCACCGATACCGGCTTCATTGTTCTCGTCATGCGCCATAAGCCTGGTCGTCTTCTTGAAGTACTTCTTGTAGACCGGGTGCTGAACCCTGCGCTCAACAGCAACGACGATCGCCTTGTCCATCTTGTCGCTGATAACCTTTCCCTGCCAGCTCTTCTTTCGTCCCCTTGCTGCAGCATGCTGTTCCATTGCGGCAGCGCCTGTTTTGTTTTCTTCCATTGATATCGTAAACCGTTTGTTGTTGCCTTGTTCAGTTCTGCCCGGATTCTGCAGCGTTGAGTTTATGGAGCTGTGTTTTCATGCGGGCGATATCACGCCGTGAATTCCGGAACACCATCGGGTTCTGCGGCAGCTCTATCACCTTGAAGAAATTGATATCGGCAAGCCTGTCCTCAAGCTGACGGATCCTGTCGATGAGCTCCTGCCGGCTCAGTGCCGCGACTTCATATTTTTTCATAGTTATAATCCTCTTCTGGAATTTGTTGTTCGGTTATCCCTCGTAATCAGGACGGACAATAAACTTCGTCTTGATCGGCAGCTTCTGCGCTGCGAGCCTGAAGGCTTCGGTCGCAATCTCTTTCGACACGCCTTCGGCCTCGAACATGACTCTTCCCGGCTTGACGACGGCTACCCAGAATTCGGGAGAACCTTTACCGGAACCCATGCGGGTTTCGGCAGCCTTCTTCGTTACCGGTTTGTCGGGAAATATCCTGATCCAGATCTTGCCATCTCTTTTCATGTACCTGTTCATGGCCACACGCGCCGCTTCGATCTGGCGGCTGGTGATCCACGCAGGCTCAAGAGCCTTCAAACCGAAAGAACCGAAAGACACCATCGTTCCACGTCCGGCATTGCCTTTCATGCGGCCACGCTGCGTCTTTCTATACTTAACTCTCTTTGGCATTAACATACCGACAACTCCATTCTGTTTCTGATTATAATGTATATGTCATTATGCGCGCTTGGTGCGGCGACGGCGTTTGCTGCGAGGGTCGCGAGGCCTGGATTTCGAATCCTGCCGGCGATCCTTCATACGCTTCATCTCGTCCTCTTCGATGGCGTCGATACGCTGAACGAGCACTTCACCCTTGTACACCCATACCTTGATACCGATCGTGCCGGCGATGGTATGCGCGGTAACGCTTGCATAGTCGACGTTGGCGCGGATGGTGTGAAGAGGAATCTTGCCCTCCTTGTACTGCTCCGCCCTTGCAATTTCTGCGCCACCGAGACGGCCGGCGCATCTGATCCTGACGCCTTCGGCTCCGGCACGCATCGCCTGCTGGATAGCCTGCTTCATGGCTCTTCTGAAAGAGACGCGATTCTCGAGCTGGTAGGCAATGTTGTCGCCGATCAGCTGAGCCTCGATTTCCGGCTTCACCACTTCGACCACGTCGATCTTCACCTCTTTGCCGGTAATGCGGGTAAGCTCCTGGGAGAGATTGTTGATCTCTTCACCTTTTCTGCCTACAACGGCACCCGGACGGGCGGCGTATATATTGATCTTGATGTGCTTGGTCGTTCTTTCGATAACGATACGGGCAATACCTGCTTTCTCTCTTTTCAGCCTTGCCAGCACATAGTTGCGGATCACATGATCCTGCTTGATCTTTTCCGAAATAACCGGGCTGTCGTCGTACCAGCGAGAAGTCCAGTCCTTGATAATTCCAAGCCTGAATCCAGTAGGATTAACTTTCTGACCCAATGTTCTCTCCTTGTTTAATTTATTTACTGGATTGCTTAACCTTATCGACGATGACAGTCAGGTGATTCGAACGCTTGCGAACCCTGTATGCGCGTCCCATCGGAGCAGGAAGCATTCTTTTTAGTGTGGTGCCCTGATCAACGAACACTGCCTTGACGACAAGCTCCTGATCGCTGACGCGCTCATCCGGATTCAGCTGCGCATAGTTCGCTACAGCAGACTTCAGGGTCATCATGACGTTTCTTGAAGCGCTTTTGGTAGAGTTCAGAAGAATAGCCTTTGCCTGATCGACCTGTTTGCCACGAACGAGGCCTGCCACAAGACGCATTTTTCTCGGCGATGTTGGCGTATGACGTAATATTGCTTTAGCTTGCATGGTAATCTTACCCTTTCGCGTTATTCAGTTATTTTTTCCTTGGTGCTGAGCCGCCTTTTTCAGCCTTTCCGCCGGCATGACCGCGAAACGTCCTTGTAGGGGCGAACTCTCCAAGCTTGTGGCCAACCATATTGTCACTGACATACACCGGAACATGGGTCTTGCCGTTATGTACGGCAACGGTGTGCCCTACAAAATCAGGTGAAATCATTGAACTTCTGGACCAGGTTTTGACAACCTTCTTTTCACCCTTGGTGTTTAAATCAAGAATCCGTCTTTCCAGCTTGAAATCAATGAACGGCCCCTTCTTAAGTGATCTTGGCATACTTTCTCTGCTTGTTATAATTAAGCGCTACAGTTACTTGGCATTCCTGCCGCGGACGATGAGCTTTGACGATGCTTTCTTTTTGTTTCTCGTTTTCAGACCCTTGGCAAGCTGTCCCCACGGTGACTTCGGATGCCTTCTTCCACCGCCGGACTTCGATTTGCCTTCACCACCACCCATCGGATGATCGACCGGGTTCATGGCCATACCTCTTGTCTGCGGGCGGATTCCAAGCCAGCGGCTTCTTCCCGCTTTGCCAAGCACGATGTTCTCGTGATCGGAATTGCCTACGACACCGATAGTTGCACGACACTCGACCCTGACCTTGCGGATCTCTCCGGAAGGAAGTCTCAGGGTTGCGTAATCGCCTTCACGGGCTGCAAGAACAGCGAAAGCGCCTGCCGAACGTACGATCTGTCCACCCTTACCGGCCTTCATTTCCACATTGTGGATATCGGTTCCCAGAGGGATGTTCTTCAGCGGCATGGTGTTGCCGGTCTTGATCTCGACCTTCTCGCCGCTTTCAACCCTGTCGCCAACATTCAAACCTTTCGGGGCGAGAATATAACGTTTTTCTCCGTCATTGTAATGCAATAATGCAATTCTTGATGAACGGTTCGGATCATATTCGATGGAAGCAACCTTGGCGGGAATGCCGTCCTTGTTCCGCTTGAAGTCAACGATGCGGTAATGCCTCTTGTGGCCGCCGCCTCTGTGCCTCGATGTTTTTCTTCCCGCGCTGTTGCGGCCGCCGCTTTTCTTGAGCGGTACGAGAAGACTTTTTTCCGGCTCACTTTTTGTGATCTCGTCAAATCCAGGGTATGACATGAACCGTGACCCTGGTGTTATCGGCGCTAATTTCCTGATTGCCATTGCAATTATAATCTATCCTTGTTGTGTATTCTATCCTTCGCCCTTCTGTGCAGAACCGGAGTAATAGTCGATCGACTGTCCATCTGCAAGAGTGACGATCGCTTTTTTCCAGTCACTCTTCTTTCCGGCTATCAACCCTTTCCGGGTATACTGCCGCTTCGCCTTGCCAAGGCAGTTCACGGTACGAACTGAAGTAACAGTCACGCCGAACTTGTTCTGGACAGCGTTCCTGATATCGATTTTATCTGCATCCGGCTTGACGACAAACACATACTGACCTTTCTTTTCGGTCAGGCCTGTGCTTTTTTCCGTTAACCACGGCCGTAACAACGGGTTTTTCATCTCATTCACTCCTGTTTACTGGAAACCTGCAATTACCCTAAAGTATCCTCTATTTTTTTCAATGCGCCCTTCTGGAAGACAATCGCCTGACTGTCAAGAATATCGTAGGTCGACGCCTTTTCAGCCGTCATGATATTGAGTACCTCGATATTTTTTCCCGAACGGGCCATGACCATATCGTACTCGGGAGTCAGCATGAGGGTTTTCTTCTCTGCGAGACCGAGATTTTTCAGAATATCGGCAACCGGCTTCGTCTTTATCTGTTCGAGCCTGAAATCCTCCACAACAAGAATCTGGCCGGCAAGCGCCTTGGCGCTGAGCGCCGAACGGCGGGCAAGCTGCTTGACCTTCTTGTTGACCTTCTGTTCGTAGCTGCGCGGCTGGGGACCGAAAATGGTTCCGCCTCCGCTCATCAGCGGCGAACGGGTAGAACCCTGACGGGCGTTACCAGTGCCTTTCTGGCGATAGGGCTTTCTTCCGCCTCCACGCACTTCAGCACGGGTTTTGGCTTTATGTGTTCCCTGCCTTCTGTTTGCAAGTATCGCCTTGACATCGAGATACATTGCATGTTCAGATATTTCAGCGCCGAAAATTTCATCACTGAGCGTAACAACTTCCCCTGTTTCAGTGCCGCCGGTATTTAAGACTTTAAGTTCCATAACTTCGTGCAATCAGCGTTTACTTTTTTGTAGAAACAATCTTTACGTAGGAGTTCTTTGCGCCCGGTACTGCACCTTTAACTACCAGCAGATTGGATTCCGGCATGATCTTGACAATGACAAGATTTCTTATCGTGACGTTGCATCCGCCCATACGCCCGGCCATTCTGGTGCCTCTGAAGGTTCTCGAGGGATCCGATGATCCTCCTACCGAACCAGGGGCACGGAGCCTGTCGGACTGACCGTGGGTTCTCGAACCGCCGCCGAAGTTGTGACGTTTGACGACACCGGCAAAACCCTTGCCCTTGGTGACACCAAGCACATTGACAACCTCGCCTTCACTGAAAGACTCCACACTGACAGGATTACCTGCTTCCAGCTCCTCGGTGAAATCGTCTTTCCTGAATTCCGCCATCATAAAGCCTGGTGTGACTCCGGCCTTTCTGTAATGACCCTGCAGAGGTTTATTGACCTTTTTCTCATCCCTTTCCCCGATACCTACCTGATACGCGTCATAGCCGTCCTTGTCCGCATTTTTCACCTGCGTGACAAAGCATGGGCCTGCCTGGATAACAGTACAGGATATCGCCTCGCGTTTATCATTGTATAAACGGGTCATGCCGATTTTCTTTCCAAGAATCGCACCCATATATGATTAGCTTTTCTAATTCGTTAAGACTTGATTTCAACATCCACACCGCTCGGAAGCTCAAGCTTCATCAGCATATCGATGGTCCTGGCAGTTGGATTGACGATCTCGATCAACCGCTTGTGCGATGAAAACGAGAACTGCTCGCGGGACTTTTTATCGACATGCGGAGAACGGTTCACCGTATACACATGTGCTTTTGTCGGAAGCGGTATGGGACCGAAGATGATGGCGTCCGTCTGCTTCACCACATCAATAATCCTTAAAGCCCATTTATCAACCAGGCTATGGTCGTATGACTTGAGCTTGATTCTTATCTTTTGCTGTACAGCCACTTGTCAACCCTGTTTCTTTGTTAGCAATAAAAAAGGGGCGGGGGGTTATAAGCCCCGCCCCGGGACGCGCTTCGCCCTGGATTACTCGTTGATCTTGGTTACGGAACCAGCACCGACGGTACGGCCGCCTTCGCGGATAGCGAAACGGAGGCCTTCGTCCATAGCGATAGGAACGATCAGCTCGACTTCAACGGAGAGGTTGTCGCCAGGCATGACCATTTCAACACCTTCGGGAAGCGTTACGGAACCGGTAACGTCAGTGGTTCTGAAATAGAACTGCGGACGGTAGCCGTTGAAGAACGGGGTGTGACGGCCGCCTTCCTCTTTTCTGAGAATGTAGACCTCAGCCTTGAACTTGGTGTGCGGCTTGATGCTGCCGGGCTTGGCAATAACCATGCCGCGCTCGAGTTCGGTCTTGTCCACACCTCTGAGAAGAAGACCTGCGTTGTCACCGGCCTGACCTTCGTCAAGAAGTTTCTGGAACATTTCGATACCGGTGACTACCGACTTGCGGGTAGGCTTGATACCGACGATTTCAACCTCTTCGTTGATCTTGATACGGCCTCTCTCGATTCTGCCGGTACCGACGGTACCACGGCCTGAAATCGAGAAAACGTCCTCGACAGGCATCAGGAACGGCTTGTCTACGTCGCGGACCGGTTCGGGAATGAACTCGTCAACCGCGTCCATAAGCTCCATGATGGCTTTTTCGCCTTCCGGATCGCCATCGAGGGCTTTCAGTGCGGAGCCTTTGATGATCGGGATATCGTCGCCGGGGAAGTTGTACTCGGTCAGAAGCTCTCTGAGTTCGAGCTCGACAAGTTCGAGAAGCTCGGGATCGGCAATATCGACCTTGTTGAGGAACACGACCAGAGCCGGAACGTTCACCTGACGGGCAAGCAGAATGTGCTCGCGGGTCTGAGGCATGGGACCGTCGGTACCTGCAACAACGAGGATCGCGCCGTCCATCTGGGCTGCACCGGTGATCATGTTCTTGATGTAGTCAGCGTGGCCGGGACAGTCGATGTGTGCGTAGTGACGTTTTTTGGTCTGGTACTCGACGTGTGCGGTCGAAATGGTGATACCGCGCTCTCTCTCTTCGGGAGCCTTGTCGATGCTGCCGAAATCACGCTGAAGGGCAAGGCCCTGTTTTGCAAGAACCGAAGTGATTGCTGCAGTCAGGGTTGTTTTACCATGGTCAACGTGGCCAATGGTACCGATATTGACATGAGGTTTATCCCTTTTGTAGGACTCTTTTGCCATAACTTATCTCCGTGTCGGTTATATGTTATTATTTAGTAATAGTTAAAACTGATACAGGCACTGCCTGATTATTCCGAATCCCCGCCTGCCCTCTTCTCCTGCATAGCCTCGGCGACACTGCGAGGAACCTCGCGATAACAGTCGAATTCCATCGAATAGTTTGCGCGGCCCTGGCTCATCGAACGAAGATCGGTCGAATAGCCGAACATCGCCGAAAGCGGCACCTTGGAATTAACAAACTGGGCTCCTGCCCTTTGTCCCATACCTTCGATATGACCGCGACGGCTCGACAAGTCACCCATCACATCACCAAGATACTCTTCAGGCGTTACCACTTCCACCTTCATGATCGGCTCGAGCAGAACCGGATCGGCTTTTTTGGCCGCACCCTTGAACCCTATGGAACCGGCAATCTTGAAGGCCATCTCCGAAGAGTCAACCTCGTGATACTTGCCGTCCAGAAGAGTGACCTTGATATCCTGCATCGGAAATCCGGCAACAACACCGCTTTTCATGGCCTGCTGTACACCTGCATTGACGGCAGGAATATACTCTTTCGGAATCACGCCGCCCTTGATCGCATCCACAAATTCGTATCCCTTGCCCTCTTCAAGAGGCTCAACCCTGAGAACAACCAGACCGAACTGGCCCTTGCCGCCCGACTGACGGACAAACTTCCCTTCAAATTCAACGGATTTCCTGATGGTTTCACGGTAGGCGACCTGAGGCTGACCAACATTGGCCTCGACCTTGAACTCCCGCTTGAGCCGATCGACAAGAATTTCAAGATGCAGCTCACCCATACCGGCAATCAGCGTCTGACCGGTTTCGTCATCGGTCTTTACCTTGAAGGTAGGATCCTCTTCGGCAAGCTTTGCAAGCGACATGCCGAGCTTGTCGTTATCAGCTTTTGTTTTGGGCTCGATGGCGATCTGGATAACCGGCTCGGGGAACACCATTTTTTCGAGCACCACCGGATTGGCTTCATCACAGATCGTATCGCCTGTCCTGACGTCCTTCAGACCGACAGCTGCCGCGATATCGCCGGCATAGACACAATCAATATCCTCTCTCTTGTTCGAGTGCATCTGAAGGATGCGACCGATACGCTCCTTCTTGCCCGTCATGGTGTTCAGCACATAACTGCCCGCCTTGAGAATTCCGGAGTAGACCCTGAAAAAGGTAAGCTTCCCGACAAAGGGATCGGTCGCGATCTTGAAGGCAAGACCGGCAAACGGCTCTTCATCCTTCGGTGCTCTTGATACCGGCTCCTCCGTACGGGGATGGTGACCCTCGACAGCGCCGACATCAACCGGAGAGGCAAGATACTCGACAACCGCGTCCAGCATGAACTGAACACCCTTGTTCTTGAACGATGAACCGCAAAGAACCGGAATGATGGTGACGTTGAGCGTAGCCTTGCGAAGCACTGCCCTCACCTCCTGCTCGGTAATCTCCTCACCGTTCAGATACTTCTCAAGCAGCGTATCATCAACCTCGGAAACCGCCTCAAGCATATTGATCCGCCATGTCCTCGCTTCGTTCTGCAGGTCATGGGGAATCTCGACTTCGTTATAGGTACTGCCGTCATCCTTGTTATAGATAATCCCCTTCATTCTGATCAGATCGACAAAACCGGCAAAGATCTCGCCTTCACCGATAGGGATCTGCAGCGGAACGGGGTTTGCACCAAGCCTCTCCCTGATAGCCTTGACGGTATCAAAGAAGTTTGCCCCTGTCCTGTCCATCTTGTTGACATAGGCAATTCTCGGCACACCATACTTGTTGGCCTGGCGCCAGACTGTTTCGGACTGGGGCTCAACGCCTCCGACCGCACAGAACAGCGCAACCGCGCCGTCGAGAACCCTCAGCGAACGCTCCACCTCGACGGTGAAATCCACGTGGCCGGGAGTATCGATAATATTGATCCTGTGGTTGATACCGGAATAGTTACCGAACTTCGGAATCCAGAAACAGGTTGTCGCCGCAGAGGTGATCGTAATACCGCGCTCCTTCTCCTGCTCCATCCAGTCCATGGTGGCTCCGCCATCATGCACCTCGCCCATCCGGTGCAGACGCCCGGTATAGTAGAGAATCCTCTCAGTCGTTGTCGTCTTGCCGGCATCGATGTGCGCCATGATGCCGATATTGCGTACCTTATCTAAATCAACCAGCCTTGTCATAATACCCTTTTTGGCTTTTTACCTGCAGTTATCACTACTACCTCAGAAACGGAAATGAGCGAAGGCCTTGTTGGCATCAGCCATCCGGTGCACTTCGTCACGCTTTTTCACCGATGCACCCTGCTCGTTGGCGGCATCCATCAGTTCGGCTGCGAACTTCTCAGCCATCGAACGGCCGCCGCGCTTCGCCGAGTACTGCTTCAGCCAGCGGAAAGCCAGAGCGCCTCTCCTGGAAGGCTTTACTTCCATAGGAATCTGATAGGTGGCGCCGCCGACCCTCTTGCTGCGAACCTCGACAACAGGAGCGATATTCGACATCGCCTTGCGATACACTTCAAGAGGATCCTCCCCGGTCATCTTCTCGGCAATAATATCAAAGGCATCGTAAACGATCTTTGCCGCAACTTCCTTTTTACCGTCGAGCATGACCGCATTGATAAAACGGGCTACACTTTCATCCCCGTAACGGAAATCAACACCGACACTCTTGTAGCTACCTTTTTTCGACATATTCGTTCTTCCGGATTAAAAATTCAATTTATCTTTTGCCTTTTGCCGGAGCAGCCGCGCCAGCCTTGGGCTGTTTCGCACCATACTTCGAGCGACTCTGCTTGCGGTCGGCCACGCCGGACGTATCCAGCGAACCCCTCACGATATGATAGCGCACACCGGGAAGATCCTTGACCCTGCCGCCACGGATCAGCACAATCGAGTGCTCCTGCAGGTTATGACCTTCGCCCGGGATATATGCTGTAACCTCAATCTTGTTCGAAAGCCGCACACGCGCAACTTTCCGTAACGCGGAGTTCGGTTTTTTCGGCGTGGTTGTATAGACTCGCGTGCAAACACCCCTTTTCTGCGGGCATTTCTCAAGCGCCGGAGACGCTGTTTTAGACGCCTTTACACTTCTTCCGCTCCTGATAAGCTGCTGGATCGTCGGCATACTGAAAATCTTTTTCTTTTAAAACGTCTGATTTTACACGATGTAAATCATAAAAATCCATAAGGACAACCAATGTAATTCAATCGGAATAAAAAACAAAATCCGGAAAGCCATTTTTCTGCTTTTCAGGATAAAAAAGCCATGGACACCGTTTCCGGGCGGCAGAGGCCTGCACATGCGGCCTCCGACGGGCCGCCGCGCTGCATTTCAATGCATTCGGAAGAGGGGAATTCGCCTCGCGGCCGCAGCGCATCCGGTCATACCGGAAGCAGATAGGCCAGGGTTTTCGACAGGTCGCCCAGCACCTGCGAAGCGGACAGCTTCTCCTGCATGCCTCCATATGGCGGCCGCTCCGGGGAGTTGCGTATCGACTCGAATGCACTGCCGAGAAGCTGAGCGATACCGTCGGCGCTCTCCAGAGGGGCCCAGAAGCCGCCGGCCTCGACGGCAAGCCGGGCTGTCGGCCCTTCGGGACCGACGACAAAAAAAGGTTTTCTCATACAGAGCGCATCGACCGCCAGCTCCGGAACCGTAAACGGAGCGTGCCCGTCACTGCAGGCCACCACGCCGAACAGGTCGCACTGCCTGATGCGTTCAAGCTCATCCTGACCGGAGAGCCTCCGGACAACGGAAACGGAAGCTTCCGGAGTATATTTACGGATGTATTTCATGATCTCCTTTTCGTCGCCTCCGAGAACCTGGAGCGATGGCTGCATGGAAAACGATCCGGCATGCTTCATAGAGCGCCCCAGCGCCGAGAAAAACAGCTTCAGCTCCTTTCCCGATGCCTGCTCCACAAGAACCGTCACTCCGGGAGCGCCTGCAGAGGCCTGCCTTCGTGAGGCCGAGGGAGAGAAGGAATCCGTACAGAAATCCGGTATGATCGTAATATCGTCGTGTGTGGCCTTTCCGAAGTATTTCTTCAGAAAGTACTCCTTGAGCGCACGGGTAGGCGTTATGACGGCATGGCCGGAAGTGACCACCCTCTCCTCGATCTGTGCGGCATCGCTCTGGCGTGAACCTGAAACTGACGACGTGTCGAGCGGAGCGACCAGATCGAAAAGCACCGGCAAACCGTGTTTTTTTGAGAGTTCGAGCGCAAGCAGAAGCGGAGCAGCAGGAGGTCCCTGGGCGTAGATGGCATCGACCGGATCATGGCGGCTGATGATGCCCTCGGCAACCGAAGCAGCCTGCTTTTCCCAGCCGGCAACAAGATTCACTCCGGGGAGCAGGCCTGAAATCATCCGCAGCGGCGAACCGGTGGGGGCTGTTGCGCTCATACCCTGCACCAGCTGCGCCGTTCGTTCAGGCCCGAAGGTCTCGGCCTCCACAAGCTCCCCGGTACGGTAGATGCCGGTAAATTCGGCACTCTCGCCGAGTGCACGGTTTTTGCCGTCCTCATTCCATGCGATATCGGCAGGGGCAACCACAAGAGGCGCCCAGCCCAGTTCAGGGAGACTGGCAACAAGCCTTGACGCCCTCAATGAGCCCGTCGTAAGCATCGGGGGGTAGTTGATCGACAGAAACAGTATCTTTTTCATCAAAAAAGGGAAAAAACTTGTAATCAGTTACCTGCCGGCAACATGCCGGCAGTTTCAATAAAACGCAGCTGTTGACAAAAAAAACCGCTTCTCAGCGGCTTTTTTCCTTTCCGGATATTCCGTCAAAGAGGCTTGTAATTTAAAAATTTTTTGCAAAAGGACGCACACACGTGCGCCCTCTATCTCTCTCTGAACATGCCGCAGCGGCCCGCTCAGTATTTCCTGATATACCGGGACTTCGGATCGCCAAGAACATTCAGCCACGACCCGTAGGTGGGATTCGGCAGCATGAACCACTTTCTGCCCCAGTTGTTCTTGTATTCGCCGACCAGCCGGTCACGCTCCTCGGGAGTGATACTGCTTTTCACATCCGCCAGAAAATCACCGAGATCATCTCCGAAAAGCATCACGATCCGGTATTGTTTCGAAATCTCTTCACGCCGGCTTTTCTTTTCGGAAGTCCATCCGTCCCGCTCACCCGCAAGCAGTACGTTTTCAGGCAGCACACCTGCGACACCGACTTTCGAAAGGTTCTCTATCGTATCGGCTTCCTGCGAACATCCCGACCCCGGCTTGCCGCCTTTCCGGCACTCCCTGTTGGAGATGAAAACAACCCGGACATGTTTGTCTTTCATGGCGTTGATGAACTCGACCGCTCCGGGAACGGCCGTCGCATCTTTCAAGGCAAGCCACTCATCCCATGTCGCCTGGCTCCACTCGCCACCGTCAAGCACCATCTTTCCCATATACCTGGAGTTGTCGAGCACGGTCTCGTCGATATCCATCACCACGGCAGGAGGCAAAGACGAAAACTCTCCGGTCTGTTCTTTGGCAGCCGTCCACTTGCGATCGCGGAGTGCTGCGTCTATGTTTTTCAATGCCATATTGTAAGCCTGGGTCGTATTGGCCCTGTATTCCGCCGACGACTGCATCCACAGAAGACTGTTGAAATTGTTGTTTGCGGTCGACGCACATCCGGCCGACAGCAGCACTGACAGGGCGGCACAAATCGATCTGAAAAAGTTCTTCATGGCGGAGACCTCCGGGGAGTATGGGGTTGGTTCACCTGACACGGTACGACAGCCCTGAAAGTTATGAAAAAAGCAGGTGACACACCAGACGGCGCCTGTACTTTTGCCCGGATATACAGGGCTCTGCCATGACGAATGAACGGCGTCCTCCCGAATGCGACCGGTTATATGCTCTGTATGTTCTATATATCTATAGTGGAGACTGAACAATTAGCCTGCTGCTGCGGTTCAGTGAAAAACAGGAAAAACAAACAGCGAACCATCATGAACAAACAGAAAGTACTGGTAGCAGGTGCGTCGGGTTATCTCGGCAGGTATGTGGTGAAAGAATTCGCCGAGCGGGGCTATGCTGTCCGCGCTCTGGTGAGAAACCCGGAAAAGCTTGCGTCCGAAGGCCCCAATCTCGAACCTGCGGTCTCTTCGCTGATCGACGAGGTGGTCAGGGGAGACGCCACGGAACGGGAATCTCTGAAAGACGCCTGCAAGGGCGTCGATATCGTCTTTTCCTGCATGGGCCTTACCAAACCGCAGGACGGCGTCACCAGCGAAGAGATCGATCATCTGGGCAACAGGGCCCTGCTCGAGGACGCGCTGTCGCACGGCGTGAAAAAGTTCATCTACATTTCGGTTTTCAACGCGCAGAAAATGATGGACGTCGATGTCGTCAAAGCCCACGAACATTTCGTTCGCGACCTGCAGTCGGCCCCGATACCCGGCACCGTCATCCGTCCCACGGGCTTCTTTTCCGACATGGGCATGTTTCTCGCATCGGCTCGATCAGGCCACATGTTCATGCTCGGCGACGGCAGAAACCACGTAAACCCCATCCATGGAGCGGACCTCGCGAAGGTGTGCGTCGATGCGGTGGATAGCAGCGAAAAAGAGATCAGTGTGGGAGGACCCGCCACCTACAGCTTCAACGAAACCGTCGACATGGCGTTCGAGGCCGTCGGCAAAAATCCCTGGATCACGCACATCCCCTTGTGGGTTGGAGACGCGGCGCTCTTCGTCACCGGCATCGTCAACAAGCCGCTGGCAGGCATCCTTGCTTTCGCGGTATCGGTCAGCGGACTCGACAACGTCGCCCCGGCGACCGGCACGCGCCATCTCGAGGATTTTTACCGCGAACTCGCTGCAAGGGAGGGAGCTAAAGCGTGACCCTTTTTCCCGGAACAGATGTTTTGCCAAAAATCGCTACTATACCGCCACGAAATTTTGCCTGAACATCTCAAAAAAAGAAGCATCATGAGCGATCTGCCGAACTGCCCCAAATGCAACTCGGAATACACCTACGAGGTTGGTCACCTCCTGACCTGCCCTGAATGCGCCCACGAATGGAGCGGGCCGGAACACGCTCCGGCGGAAGAGAACCGCGTGTGGAAGGATGCGAACGGAAACATCCTGCAGAACGGCGATACCGTGACGGTAATCAAGGATCTCAAGGTCAAAGGTTCGTCATCGTCCGTAAAAGGAGGCACGAAGGTGAAGAACATCCGCCTCATCGAGGGGGATCACGACATCGACTGCAGGATCGACGGCTTCGGAGCGATGCAGCTGAAGTCTGAATTCGTCAGGAAAGCCTGATACGCGCCAAAACGCCGCAGAAACGGTCTTCTTTCTGCGGCGTCACGATGGTTATTGCCGGGACCTCCCGCTGTCGGTTCGCCTCCGGGCTATTTCGAGGGCATACACGACTTTCCGATAAAGATCCTTGTAGCGTCGTCGTTGAAGGTGGTGCCCGTCTGCAGTCGTTTCCATAATTCGGCACAGAACTGATCGCCGGTTTTTGTGATGGTGACCGAGTAGTGAGCCTTTTTCTCGAAAGGCCCCAGTTCGCCCAATGTCATCCATTCGGAGCCCTCTGCCACTTGCAGGAAGATCACGTTCTTTCCGGCAGGCACGTCCTTGAATCCGGTGGAACAGCCGTCCCCGCAATGATCAAGATTCTCGGTAAACCCGACGGTATTTACCCTGACCTTTTTCAGCAGCATTCCCGATTTGTTCGTCACCTGGCTGCTTGGCGCACAGCCCGCCGTGACCATAAAAAAAACAAGCGCCGCAGCGGATAACAGAGTCGGTATTTTCATAGCGAGACCTCCAGAGTTTTTAACAGTCTGTTGACGGGGATTGCAAACTGATTGCCGGCGAACCACGGTTCTCCCTGTAAAGATAACATGCAAAACAATCCCGGCCCAACGCAATGAGCTCCGGCGCCGCTATGGCCGATGGTTGTCCCATCGTTTCATATCCTTCCTGGCCATCTTGACGAAGCGGCCGAATGCCCGGTCCTTTTTCCGTTTGCCGAGGTACGACAGCTCGTGAAACTCCGACTCTTTCCTGAGTTTCAGATAACCGGCATAGCGATCCCGGCTCAACTCGCCGCATGCAATTGCGGCAAGTACTGCACAGCCCGATTCCCCGGTATGGCTGCAATCGGCATAGCGGCAGGCAGTGGAGAGTCCGGTAATATCTTCAAACCCTTTGTTTACCCCTTCAGTGGCGCCCAGAAGGCCCAGTTCCCGCATGCCCGGCGTATCGATGAACATGACGCCATCGTCAAGAACGAGAAGCTGGCGGCGCGTCGTGGTGTGCGTGCCCTCTCCCGTACTGCTGACAGCTTTCGTGTCGAGGTCATCCCGTCCGGTGAGACGATTGATCAGGGTACTCTTGCCGACTCCGGAGGAACCGAGCAGGCAATGGATCAGGCCCGGCTGCACTGCCTGTCGGAATTCGTCGAATCCGGAGCCGGTCAGGTTGCTGAGTGCAATCACCCTGGCTGTGATGCCTGCCGCTCTGATGGCCGCAATCTTCCCCTGCAGCTCATCGCCGGAAATCAGGTCGGTTTTGGCAAGAATGACAATCGGCTCCACATGGCCGTCGGCAGCCATGACCAGATACCGGTTCAGTCTCGGCAGGTTGAAGTCGAAGTGGCACGACTGGACGATGAATGCGATATCGATGTTGGCTGCTATCATCTGGTAATCCACTTCCGTTCCGGCACACTTCCGGCGCAAAAACGTCTTTCGGGGGAAGAGTCCGTGGATGATTGCCGAAGCGCCGTCATTGTGATACTGCACGGCAACCCGGTCGCCGACACACGGCAAATCGACCGGCGACCCGACATTGAACAGGAACTTCCCCGAAAGTTCGGCAGGAATTTCCCCCTGTTCATTTCTGATCATGCAGGAGTTCCGATCGACTGCAGACACCCGTGCGATGTCTTGGCCCTCGCCGGGAGTGGCGTCGGCATGCGCTTCAAACCAGTGTTCAAAACCAGGATCACTCAATTGCGTCATAGGATGTCACCAGACAGTGTATGGACCGATCGGCCCTGGACAATAAAAGAGAACGATTCCTTTCCGGCAAGGAAAATCCGGAAACTGTTCCGGCAAACAGGTCGGGCGAACCCTCAGGGTTGGGTCCTCGCGGCCCGGATTGCCAGAACGGCGATCGCAGCCCCCACAGAGGCATAGAAAGGCTGCAGCCATGAGATATACCCCACAAGAAGCACCTGTACAAGGATCCAGACGAGCAGCGCGATGCCTGCGAGGGCGCTACAGGGAATGGAGCATGTCGAGCGAAGGGCGAACCCCAGCAGAGAGACCAGCGATCCGATTCCGAGGCCAAAGAACAGGAAAAGACCGGGAAGGAAAAAGTCATGAAAGGGCGTGCCGGTCAGGATAGCTTTGGACATCTGCAGTCTCCGGCCCCCGGGATCAGCCATGAGCGAGTACCCTCCGTACAACGCGGACACGCCAAGAAACATGAGCAGAAACGCGAGAAGCCGGATTTGGCGGAACGGATATCCGGTGTGCCGAAATGTCATTGATGGACTCCTGAAGTCTGGCTTGAGAAAAGCGCACGGCTCACTGCCGATACACGGCCCCGGTCGGAACCCTCATCGAATATTCCGCCCGCGCAGCCAAGCTAACGGGTCCAGCCGGCGATTGCCGCGACATCCTCTGTCGTCAGCACCCCCGCAGCCTCTTTCAGCCTGATCACGTTAAGGACAAAGAGATACCTGGATTTTGAAAGATTGCGTTTGCTGTCGTACAGGTTTTTCAGAGCGCTCAGTACATCGACATTGCTCCTGAAGCCGGCACCGAACCCCTTTCTTGTGCCGGTCAGGGCAATGTCGTTCGCCTTAACCGCCTGTTCATAGGCCCTGATCTGGGCGATACTGCTGATAATGCCGGTATAATACTTGCGGACATCGAGCGCGAGTGTCCGCTCCTGAAGGGAGAGCTGCTCATACGCTCCCCGAAGCTGCCCCGAAGCCTGACGGACCGATGAGCTGACAAAACCTCCCGAATAAAGGGGAATGCTCATCTGCAGGCTTATGGCGTAGGTGTCGTATCGGGTCCCGATCGAATAGTTGTTGTCGCTTTCAGAAAACGTTTTCGATGCGACGAGTTCCACTACCGGATAGCGCGCTGCACGACTCTTGTCGATCTGTTTGCGGAAATACGATACATCCTGTGCGGCGGCTTCACGGAGAGGATTGTTTTCGTGGGCAAGCCGTATCCACTGTCCGACGTCGTGCGGCGCCGGAACGGCAAGCACCATTTTTTCGGGAACGAACTCCTGCAATGAATCGGGGTAGACGCCGGTCATGCTCTCAAGCGCCCTGCGATTGACCTCGAGGGTGTTGTTGAACTCCAGCCCTTCGGCAAGAGCCATATCGTAACCCGCCTGGGCCTCACTGACTTCGGTAATGGTACCGAAGCCTGCGGCAAGCCGCCGTTTTGCCTGTGCGAGCTGTTCTTTTGCCGTTTGGACATGCGCACGACTGAATTCCAGATTGTCCCTGGCGTACAGCACATTGATATAGGCTTCGAGCGTCCTGACAAGAAGACTCGATAACTCGCTTTCCAGAACGGCATCGCTTTTGGCGACAACGGCTTTTGCCTGTCCGTAAGACTCGAAATCGGAAAGGTTGAAAACGGACTGCCTGAGCTGGATACTGTAGTTACGGGTATTGTAGGACTGCTCTTTCGAGAGATCGTTCACCAGGGATGTGCTTTCGGTAGTGCTCCTGCCGCTCGCCGCATTCATGCGCAGACTCGGCCTGAAACGCGAGCGGGCCCTGGCGGTCTCCTCTTTCTGCACGGCATGTTCGGCTTCGGCAGCCCGATACCGGGCATCATACTCCAGAGCCCTCTGGCACGCCTCCGAAAGGCCCAGGGCGCCTGCATGCAAAGGCGAAACGCAGAGCAGCAGCATAAAGGCAAGAAGGAACAGGAATGGCTGTCTCGTCATGATTAACCGGCTTTTCTGATACATTTGCAATCCAAAAAAAACGCACCGCCGCACCCTCACTCCTCCTTCATCGACACCGCGATCCGCCTGATCAGCGGATTGAGCAGATAGGTCAGGAAGGTTCTCTCTCCGGTCTTGATGACCGCCTGAACCGGCATGCCCGGCTGCAGCTGACGGTTCCCCAGCGCCTTCAGTCCGTCGGCGGTGATCGAAACCAGAACGAGATAGTACGATGCTCCGGGCTGAACGGGATTGAGCCTTGGATCGGTAACCAGATCCCTGGAAACGGACTCTACCTTGCCCTCGACGACAAGCTGCGGCGAATGGGCAAACGAATTGAAACGAACGTCTGCTATCAGACCCGAATAGACGCGGTCGACAAGATGCGGGGGAATCCGGACCTCGACCAGCATGGCCTCATCGAGCGGCACGATATCCATCAGCTTTTCGCCGGGCTGAATGACCGCTCCCACAGTCTGAACCCTGAGGCCAATAACCTGGCCGGAAGCCGGAGCCCTGATCTCCGTCATGGCAAGTTCCCCGGCAAGCGCGGCAGACTTCTCGGCGTCGGCCTGCACCTCCCGCTGCACCTGAGCCATCTCGCTCTGCTGGCCGGCTTTTATTTCCGCAAGCTTCATTTCGAGTTCGCGCTGCTGGTTGAGGGGGGCATATCCTTCACGAACGAGATCCCTGATTCCGGTGATCTGTTCCTGCAAAAGCCTCACGATTCGCTCTCTGGAAAGAAACAGCTGCTGCTCGTTCTGCATGAGACGCTGCACCAGAGGCCTGTCCGGATCATCGAGAAGATCCCGGTGAAAACTTATCCTCCCCGAACCGCGCTGTTCGGCAAGCAACCGGCTCTCGGCCGCACGGACGCCAAGATAGTGCTGATGCACCTCCTCGTACCGGGCTTTCGATGTCTGGCTGTCGAGGGTAAAAAGCCTGTCTCCCTCCTTGACCATCTGCCCTTCCCGGACATGCACCGCCTGAACGAGCCCTCCGTGCAGGTGCTGAACGATCTTCGATTTGGTTGCAATGCTCACAATCCCGTCGCAGGGCACGCCCTCATCGAGCGGGGCGAATCCGGCCCAGAGAAGAAAGCCCCCGAATCCGATGATGAGCACGACAATCCCAATCCGAACGGAGCTGAAGCGCTCTCCTGCCGGTCTTTTGCTGTCGGCACTGACCGTTTCGGGACCTGCCGTGCCGATATTGCTCTTTGCTCCAGGAAATGCCATGGTTACACTGTTCTTGTCTCGGTTAAAAAATCAGACTGCGCCTGCAGGCAAGGGGCGAGGTTGTGAGGCCTGAGCGACGGCAACCGCATCGGGCGGCCCGAACAGGGCGATACGTCCGTTTTCCAGCACCAGCAGCAGGTCTGCGGCACCCAGAATGTTTACCCTGTGGGTAACGAGCACAACCGTCTTTCCTGCGGCTTTCAGATCCCGAACGGTCTGGAGGAGCGAGCGCTCTCCGCCGTCGTCGAGATTCGCGTTCGGCTCGTCGAGCACCAGAAAGGCAGGATCGCCATAGAGCGCCCGCGCAAGAGCGATTCGCTGGCGCTGACCACCAGAAAGCACCCCTCCGGCCTCTCCGATTTCGGTATCGTAACCCCTGGGAAAACGAAGGATCATCTCGTGAATGCCCGTCTTGCGGGCGGCTTCGATAACCTTGCGGGCATCAACTTCGGCAAACCGGGCTATATTTTCCGCAATCGTACCGTCAAACAGCTCCACATCCTGCGGAAGATAGCCGATATGCGGGCCAAGCTGCATCCTGTCCCAGCTCTGCAGCGGTTCGTTATCCAGCAGCACGTTGCCCTGCACTTCGGGCCAGACCCCGACAAGACAGCGGGCAAGCGTTGATTTGCCTGAACCGGAAGGACCAAGAACCGCAACAACGGTACCCGCAGGAATGTCGAGCGTCACGTCCTGCAGAATCGGCGCCGGACGACCCGCAGCCGTTGCCGAAAGCCCTTCGAGCCTGAGAGCGCCCCGAGGGTCGCCATGAACTGCCCCACGGGTGCGCCGGGGATATTCGTCAAGCAGCCTGTCGAGCTGCCTCATGGACATCCGGGCCTGAATAAAGAGCTGCCAGGTGGCGATGATCTGATCGAGAGGCTGCAAAGCGCGGGCCATCAGCACATTGCCCGCGATCATGGCTCCCGGCGTCAGCTTGCCGTCGATTACCAGCAGCGCGCCGGCGCCGAGGGTGAACGACTGCATGCAGTAACGGACAAACTTCGAAAACGACTGCTGGCGGTGCAACCGCTGCCGGGAATCTTCGTTTTGCGCGAGCGAGGCTTCGTGACACTCAACCCATCGGTCCCGCATATGAGGAACCATCCCCATGGCGTGAACCGCTTCGATGTTGCGCAGCTTGCTCTGCACAAAGGTGTTGCTGCTTGCTGCCGAGTTTGTTTCATCCTCGATCCCCTTGACCGCCACACGGTTTGCCGTATAGGTAACAACAAGCTGAACGCAGGCAAAAAGCACCGAAAGCCAGCCCAGATAAGGATGAAGCAGAAACGTTATGAGGATGTAAACGGGAATCCAGGGAAGATCAAAAAAAGAGATGATGCCGTTCCCGGTAAAAAACTGACGAACCGTCACGAGATCCGAAAGCGGATTGAGCGATTTCTGGGCGGCATTGCGCAGATAGGATTCGAAGCTCGAGTGAAAAACCTGAGCGCTCAGCTCTTCATCGAGCCTGACTCCGATACGGACAAGCAGCCTCGAACGCAGCCATTCGGCATAAGCCATGGCTGCATAAAACAGGATCAGCACCAGGGTGATAACGAGCAGCGTAAGCTCGTTCCGGCTGACAAGAACGCGGTCGTAGACCTGCAGCATGTACATCGTGGGCGTCAGAAGCAGCAGGTTGGCAATCAGGCTGAAAATACCGGCCAGGATAAATTCCTTCCTGAAAGCGGCAATGCTTTTTCCGAGAGCGCCGCCCTGCATCCCCTTCCTTTTCATGCCGCTCCTCCGGCAAGCTGCACCGGTGCGACTGCGCCATTGACGGCAGTTTCAGGCTGCAGTGCGGCAAGAACCTCTTCGCACCTGCCCGATTTCTGAATCCTGCCGTCGGCAAGTACGAGCATATACTCGACAGCCGAGAGAATATTCCTGCGGTGAGTGATCACAATCACGGTGCTGCCGTGAGCCTTGAGCGCACCGATGGTATGCAGAAGCGCTGCGTCTCCCGCCTGGTCGAGGCTTGCATCCGGTTCATCGAGAACGACGAATTTCGGCATTCCGTAAACCGCCCTCGCCAGAGCCACCCGCTGGCGTTCACCGCCGGAAAGAAAGGCCCCGCCATCACCCACCAGCGTATCGATGCCTTCGGGCAACGAGTCGATGAAGGACTCAAGCCCAACCATCCGGCAGGCAAGCAAAACCTTCTGCGTATCGGGAGCGCCGAATCGCCGGATATTCTCGGCAATCGAACCTTCGAACAGTTCACTATTCTGAGGCAGATAGCCGATATTCGGGCCAAGCTCGTCCTTGTTCCAAGCATGGATGTCACTCCCATCGAGCCTGACCTTGCCGCTCATGGCAGGCCATATGCCTACGAGAAGACGCGCAAGCGTTGTCTTCCCTGAAGCCGAAGGACCTGCTATGGCCAGCGTCCCGCCTGGAGCAACCCGAAAACTGATCCCCTTGAGAATCTGCACCCCGCTTTTCGGCGGCCCGGCAATAACCCCTTCAACCGAAAGCGCGCCGGCAGGAGCCGGCAGGGACATCGTTTTTTCGGGTAACGGAAAATCCCGAAAAAGGGCATCGAGGCGCACAAAGGCCTCGCGAAAGGCTTCCACCTGCTTCCAGCCGGCAATAACCTGCACAAGAGGTGAAAGCACCCTGCCGCCGAGAATTGAAGCGACAATCATTCCCGAGCCGCCCAGTTCCCCGCGAATTGCAAGAAAACCGCCGAACCCGAGCAGCAGTGAGCTCACGAGCCCCTGGGCCATTTTTGAAAGGGAGGCGTTGTTTCCCGCATAATCCGAAGCCTGCGCCTGATGATGAAGAAAACCGTTCTGCCTTATCTGCCAGCGTTCGTAGATATGATCGAGCATCCCCATCGATTCGATAACCTGCGCATTGCGGATCACGCCATTGGCATAGGCCTGAGATGCCATCGCATGGCGACCGGCAAGTTCGAGCGGTTCACGGACTCGCCGTTCGTTGATAAAACCGATCAGGAACTGAACGAGGGCTCCTCCCAGGGAAAACCAGCCAAGAAAAGGGTTCATCAGAAAAATGAGGATGAGCACGAGCAGGGCGAAAGGCACGTCAACAAAGGAGAGGAAGGCCTGAGAAGAGAGGAACTCCCGCAACGTTTTCAGGTCCTTCAGGTACTGAACTCCGACGGCTGCGTTATTCTGAAGCCGGGATGCGAACGTGGCATGAAAAACATGCCCCTGCAAATATCTGTCGAGCTGGAGACCCGCATCGTGCATGACCTGACGCCGCACCCATTCGAGCACCTCGAGCAGCAGGTACAAGGCCGCCACAAGCAGGGTCAGCATCAAGAGGGTCCTGTGGTTGCGGCTGTTTACCACCCGGTCGTAAACCTCGAGCATATAACCGCTCGGCGCCAGCACGAGGAGGTTGGTGAAAAAACTGAAAAAAGCAACCTGTTTTATCGACGGAACGAGCAAACGCAGGGCTTCATGAAGAGGCCCGTGGGCGAACGGTCGTTTTCCAGACGGGCCTGGCTTCATGGTCAAACGGTAAACTGCTGTAATTACATACGTTCAGCCTCCGGCAACAAGAGTATCCGAGGGGCCGTACGATTCCAATCTTATGCGGATCAAAATAACAACCGTTTGTTCTGCTGCGCTCCAGTTCACAAAAGAGTAACAGAAGGCGCGCCCTGGCGCCTTCAGGCACACGATGCTTTTCCGGAAAAGATGAGGGGTTCCTGAGGAAAAAGGCGGGGAACAGCGGCAACATGCCGCTGCGCAGGCTGCGGAAAACCGCTCACGGCATAACCTGCAGGTTCGCGTGCGCGACCCAGCGCCACCCTTCGGGCGTCTCCTGGAACACGGAAAGCCTGCGGGCCGGCTTTCCGGGAAGGCGCTTGCCTCCGACGGTCTCCTCCGCGCTTGCCGTATAGGTCACGACGAGGACGCTCCCGCTGCGGGTTTCAACGAAGTCACCCAGCACCGGGGAGGCCATACCGAGCCCCTTGATCAGTTCGATCTGCTGGTCGCAGTTGCGGGCGCCATCCTGATGGACGGACTGGAATTCGGGCGAGATGATCTTCCGGATCGCCGGGAT
>JAAXXP010000018.1 GCA_013334435.1 Chlorobiaceae bacterium
GCCATCAAGACTCTCGCCGTCAGGGGAGCGCCCCTCATCGGCGCATCGGCCGGCTATACGGTCGTGCTCGGCCTCAACGCCTATCAGGGCGACAAGGCCGGCTTCCCGCCGTATTTCGAGAGGCTGATCGCCGAGGTCAACGCATCACGTCCGACAGCCGTAAACCTTTTCTTCGCAACGAGGAAAATGCAGGCTGTGTATGATGCCAACTTCCAGGGCGACTCCCTGGAAACACTCTTTGCGAAAATGACCGATGAAGCGCACAGGATATACACCGACGAGATCGACAACTGCGACAGGATTGCGCGCCACGGAGTAGAGATCATCAAGAGCGATCTGGCCGACACCCTGAAAAAACGAAAGCTGAACGTGCTTACTCACTGCAACACCGGCACGCTCGCCTGCTGCGGCATTGGTACGGCGCTTGGCGTGATCCGCCTCGCATGGCAGGAGGGGCTGATTGAAAGGGTGATCTCCTCGGAAAGCCGTCCGCTCCTGCAGGGACTGCGCCTGACGGCATGGGAACTTGAGCACGACGGCATTCCGTTCGTCTCGATCTCCGACTCTTCTTCGGCAATCCTCATGCAGCGCGGCATGATCGATTTCGGTGTGGTCGGAGCCGACCGCATCACGGCCAACGGCGACACGGCCAACAAAATCGGCACCTATGCCCATGCCATCAGCGCAAACCACCACGGTATACCGTTCTACATCGCAGCTCCGGTCTCCACGATCGACATCACCCTCTCCGAAGGATCACAGATACCGATCGAGGAGCGGAACGCAGACGAGCTCCGGACCATCTTCGGCACCCAGGTGGCCACGCCGACCACGCCGGTAGTGAACTACGCTTTCGACGTTACGCCCGGCACCCTCATCCGTGGCATCATCACGGAGAAAAAGGCGGTCGTCGGCGACTACGTCAAAGGCCTCGGGGAACTGTTTGCCGACTGAGCCTCCCTTCCGCAAGAAGAACCAGCCATAAAGAAGACCGGGATATCAGACAATTCCGGTCTTTTTTTATGAAAAAACCGTACTCAAACCGTTTTTTCTGTTTACATTAATTTTGAAGATACGCTGAATGGCACGCAGCGTCCCCTTGGGTGATCACGTTTCAGTATCCCGCCCTTTTGGATCGTTACGGTGTCCTTTTTGCAGAACATCAATCCGGGAGAACGCCAAATGAGCGAAACAGGATACGAATACAGGGTTGTGCGCGGTTTTGCCTTTTCAGCCCTGTTCTGGCTGATAATCGGTCTTACTGTCGGGCTGTGGATCGCTTTCGAAATGTTCAATCCCGCCCTGAACCTCACTCCCTGGCTGAGTTTCGGCAGGCTCAGGGTCGTGCATACCAACGGCCTCGGGCTCGGGTTCGGGCTTGCCGGAATCTTCGCGACATCCTATTACATTCTGCAGCGGCTCACCAGAACGCCGCTGGCATTTCCAAAACTCGCCCTTGCCCATCTCTACCTTTTCAATACCGCTATCGCCCTTGCCGCACTGAGCCTCTTTATGGGCATGAACACCACGAAAGAGTATGCCGAACTGGAGTGGCCGCTCGACGTAGGCGTGGTGATCCTGTGGGTCATGTACGCAATCAACGTTTTCGGCACGCTCATCAGGCGCAGGGAAAAACAGATGTACATCTCGCTGTGGTACATCATCGCCATGACCGTCACCATCGCCGTACTCTACATCGTCAACAACCTCGCCATACCGGTCACACTCTTCAAGTCCTACAGTATCTATGCCGGAGCTAACGACGCGAATGTCGAGTGGTGGTACGGCCACAACATCGTCGGCTTCATCTTCACCGTTCCGGTGCTTGCCATGTTCTACTATTTCCTGCCGAAAGCCACCGGACTGCCGATCTACAGCCACAGGCTCTCGATCATATCTTTCTGGGCCCTGATTTTCGCCTACCTCTGGACCGGTGCTCACCACCTTATGCTCACCCCTCTGCCTGAGTGGATACAGACCGTAGCAATCGCCTTCAGCATATTCCTGATCGCGCCCTCCTGGGGTTCGGTCGTCAACGGTTACTACACCCTGCAAGGCAACTGGGATCAGATGCGTTCGAACTATCTCGTCAAGTTCTTCATCATCGGCATTACCTTCTACGGCCTGCAGACCCTTCAGGGGCCGCTGCAGGGACTGAGAACCCTCAACGCCTTCTTCCACTACACCGACTGGGTAGTCGGCCACGTCCACATGGGCACCATGGGATGGGTAGCAATGGTGATTTCCGCATCGTTCTACTACATGATCCCGAGGATAACCGGAAATGACCTGCACAGCATCAAGCTCGCCAACGTGCATTTCTGGCTGATTCTCGGAGGCCAGCTCATCTGGACCATAACCATGTGGATAGGCGGCATACAGCAGGGCGCCATGTGGAAAGCCACCAACCCCGACGGATCGCTGATGTACAATTTCCTGGATTCCGTGACGTCGCTCTATCCCTACTACAGGCTCCGTTTCGCAGCGGGCGTCGTGTACTTCATCGGCATCCTGATCTTTGCCTGGAACCTGATCATGACCGTCAGGAAAAAGCCGGTCGAAGCATAGTCAACCACAACCAACAAAAGGAGCTGCAATCATGGGGATCTATTCGAAACCGGTTGTTTTTGCTGTACTGTCGGCAGTGGTGATTCTTATCGGAACCATCGTAACGGTATTCGTTCCGCTCTTCATGCCGTCCACCCAGCCGGTCAGCCCGTATGTGAAACCATATACCGCAGTTGAACTCGAAGGACGCGACCTGTATATGCGCGAAGGGTGCAACAACTGCCACACCCAGACGGTACGGCCTCTCAGAACCGAAGTACTTCGCTACGGCGAGTATTCGAAACCCGAAGAGTTCGCCTACGACCGTCCGTTCCTCTGGGGTTCCCGGCGTACCGGACCCGATCTTAACCGCGTAGGAGGCAAATACCCGGACTCGTGGCACTACCGCCACATGCAGAGCCCACAGGGCATGTTTGAAAAATCCAACATGCCGCCTTACGGATGGCTTGCCTCGAACCGGCTTGATACCGGAAATTCTTTCAAGAAAATATCGGTTCTGGGATACGGCTATTCTGCAGAGGATGTGCGTCAGCAGATCTCCGACTACAAGGCGAAAGTAACCGGTCCCGGATATGACTCGAAAGAGACGCGTGACCAGGTCACCCCAGCAAACCTGCGCGGCGAACTCACCGAAATGGACGCCATGATCGCCTACCTCCAGAAACTTGGCAGGGATGTCAAAAACCTGGAGGCTGCACCGTGAATTTTTCACAGCTGGCATACGTATTCTTCACCCTGGCACTGGCCATCGTCTTTGCCGGAATCATCGTGTACTACTACAATCCGAAAAGAAAAAAAGAGGTCGAGGAACCCAAGCGAAGAATGCTGGACAACGATGACGACTGACGGCAACAAGAGAGGCCGACAACCCTGAAAGCAACCAAACCGCACGTAAAATCAACAGGAGGTTCACATGCACGATACAGGAGAACCCGAAGAGGGGCACAACAGCATCCCGAAGGGATGGCTGCTCTTCTTTTTCGGCGTCATCATTTTTCTGGTCTGGTACATCGTTTCCTTCACGCCGGCAATTTCCGGATGGTCGTTCTACAAGGGATTTGAGGAGGAGATGGCAAAAGCCGCTCCCGCAGCATCGGAAAGTGCAGCGAACCCCGGCATGTACAGCGGCCAACCTGCCGCCATCGCCGAAGGCAAGACTATTTACGCCGAGAACTGCGCCGCATGTCACAATGCAGACGCAACCGGCGGTATCGGGCCGAACCTCACGGTATCGCTGAAATACGGATCAACCGCTCAGGATATCTATGACTCGGTGTCCAACGGCAGGCCGAACGGCATGCCGCCATTCATGCAGCAGCTTGGAAAAGACAGGATATACAAGATTGCAGCCTTTCTGGAAAGCATGAAGAAATAGGGCTTGCCGGCAGGAAATGATACGGCAAGAGAACAGCAATACAAACATCAGTGGCCTGTGTGGAAAAAATACAGAAGAACGGTTGAACTCCTGCAGGCCCTGCTCATAACAGGGCTTCCATTTCTCAGCATTAACGGCCAGAGCGCGCTGCGTTTCGATATCGGCAAACTCAAACTCTACTTCTTCGGTTCGGTCATCTGGATACGGGAATTCTACCTGCTCCTTGCCGTAATCCTCTTCATGCTGCTTCTCGTTACCTTCGTAACGGCAGTATTCGGACGTATCTGGTGCGGATGGCTCTGCCCGCAGACCGTGCTGCTCGATCTCTCGGAAAGCCTTGCCGACCGGTTCGGTCTGAAAAACAGGAAAACCGTAAGGAACATCCTGCTGCTCCCCCTCTCTGCCCTTGTTTCGCTTACGATGATCTGGTATTTCGTGCCTCCCCCGGAAACGATGAAGGGGCTTTTCGTCTCCCTGCCGATTACCGCTTTTTTTCTTGTCCTCTGGGTGCTGGTTTACCTTGAACTTGCCTTTCTCGGCAGGAAATTCTGCATGTCGATCTGCCCTTACGCCATGATGCAGAACGCGCTTTTCGACAAGGATACCCTTGTGATCGAGTACGACCGGTCGCGTGACGATACCTGCATGAAATGCGACTCGTGCGTCAAGGTCTGCCCGGTTGGCATCGACATCAAGGAGGGACTCAGCTCGAGGTGCATTGCATGCGCCGAGTGCATCGACGCATGCAGCGCCAAAAGCGAGCCCCGGGGACTCGCGCCGTTCCCGAACTACAAGGGGCGCATATTGAGAGCGAAAACCTTCTGGATGGGAGGCATTACCGCAGCGTCCGGCCTGCTGCTGATCCTTATCATAACCTTGCGCCCCCCGGTGGATTTTCTCATCACCCGTGACCAGGAATCGCTTCCGGAAGGTCTGAACCGCTACTCCTGGACGGTCTACAACAACAGTGGAAAAATGCTCGACCTTGAACTTTCAGCAGATCCTGACGTTACCGTAATAGGAAAACACACCGTGAGGCTCAAGCCGTTTGAAGTCATGCGCGGCAAGGTCTTGCTTAAAGCTTCGGAACGCGTTCAAAAGGTACGGTTCACGCTCAGCGGCAGCGGCATATCAATCCGGAAAGATGCGGGTTTTCTATGAAACTCTTTCTCATCGCACTCTACAGCCTTTTTCTGGTTGCCATGGCAAGCGGCATCACCATCGCCTACCGACAGGCCGAGGGGCTTGTCGAGCCAAACTACTATGAAAAGGCCAGCGCTTACTTCAGCACAAAATCCGCCGAGTCGTCGAGCGGACTCTCCGTCATCCTGCCGGACTCCCTTCAAAAAGGCAGCAACGACATACTGGTTTCGATCTCAACCCACGGCAAGCCTCTCCGGAATGCCGTGGTGACATTCTTTGTAGGAAACCTCTCGAAAAAAACATACGACCGAACCGTTCCGATGAAAGAGACTGAGCCGGGCAACTACCGGACAACGGCAGTAATCCCTTTCGAAGGCGTATGGCTTGCCCGGGTGGATATCCAGAAACAGCAACTGCAAACATCGAAAAAATGGTTTATAGAACTCAACTGAAACGCGCCGGAGCCGCTCTTGCCATACTGTTCTTCTGCTCGGCATGGATGCTCCCCGCCGAACAGAAGCCGGACTGCGACATCCATGGCGGAGCGTGCTCGAAAACCGCCGGAAACACCACCGTCACCCTCGAAATCAGTCCGCGTCCGGTACGGCACATGCAGGAACTGCTCTTCAGCGTCACGGTAAAGCCCTGTTCGTCACTACCCGATACGCTTCTGCTCGACCTCTCCATGCCGGGTATGGAGATGGGAAAAAACCAGGTCACACTCGTCAGAAAAAGCAACTGCCTCTATCAGGGAAAAGGGCTGATCGTCAAATGCATGAGTGGGAGAAAGCTCTGGAAAGCCACCGTGCTTTCCGAAAAAATGAACAATCCTGCGTTCACTTTTGATGTCAGGGACTGAACCGGCCGCCACCATAGTCCGTTGTGAGCACTGCCTGCGGGAAGTACCGCTGGCACAGGCTGTACACTCGAGGATCGACGGTTCGGTAAAGTATTTCTGTTGCCATGGCTGTCTGGGGGTTTACGATCTTATACACAACGCATCGCTCGATGCGTTCTACGAGCAGCGCTGCCAGTGGCTGCCCGGAGTTCCAGCCTTCGAAAAAACAGATCCCCGGGCGTTCATCTCCACCATCGTAAAAACAGCGAACGGCAGCCGCATCGACCTGCAGCTTTCCGGAATACGGTGCGCCTCATGCGTCTGGCTGATTGAAAAATACCTCTCGAAGCTCGAAGGAATAGGCTCGGTCAGAGTGAACTATGCAACGAACAGGGCCGCCATCGACTGGAATCCCGAAGTGACCTGCCTTGACACCATTCTCGAAACGCTCCACACTCTCGGTTATACCGCCAGGCCCCTGCGAAGCGGCGGCACAACGGAAAGTCTGGCCAGGGAAAAGCAGGAGTTGCTGCTGCGGTTCGGAACAGCGGGGTTCTTCTCCATGCAGCTCATGCTGATCGTGGCCGCACTGTATGCGGGATTTTTTCAGGGTATCGGAAACGAGTACCGGCTTGCATTCCAGTTGATCTCCTGGGCCCTGGCAACTCCGGTAGTGCTCTATTCCGGTTACCCGTTCCTTGCTGGAGCGGTTCGCTCGATCCGTTCGCTGAACCCGAACATGGATCTGCTCGTGGCGCTTGGCGCGCTCTCGGCCTACCTGTACAGCATCGCCATGATCCCGCTCGGTGGAGAGGTATTCTTCGATACCTCCGCCATGATCATCACCTTCATCCTGCTCGGAAGGTTCATCGAGGCAGGTTCGCGCCTCAAGGCAGGCAATGCCATCGTCGCACTTGCCGGGCTGCAGCCACAGGAGGCTTTGCTGGTGAGGGAAAACAGGCAACGGGAGATGGTTTCGCTCGATCAGGTACCGCCCGGAAGCATCATCGAAATAATCCCTGGAGCGAAGATTCCGCTTGACGGCACCGTCATCGAGGGAGAAGCGGAAATCAACGAGTCGATGCTGACAGGCGAGTCACTTCCGGTCATGAAAACACCAGGAAACAGCATTTTTGCCGGCACGGTTAACGGTAACGGACGGTTGCTTGCCCGCGTCAGCGGAAATGCGGGAGCGACGCTTCTCGCCGGCATCATCAAAACCGTCGAAGAGGCCCAGTCGCGCAAAGCACCCGTGCAGCAGCTTGCCGACAGGGTTGCAGGATACTTTGTCCCGGCTATCCTGCTGCTGGCGCTGTTGACGTTCCTCTTCCGGATCAGCAACGGCAGCACTACCGTCACCGCACTCATGAACGCCGTTTCGGTTCTCGTGATCGCCTGCCCCTGTGCGCTTGGCCTCGCCACCCCCCTGGCCATTCTCGTGGGATCGACCGCTGCGGGAAAAGAGGGCGTACTCATCAAGGGTGGGGATATCTTCGAAACCGTCTCGAAAACCACCACCGTGGTATTCGACAAAACCGGCACCATCACCCGGGGCAAACCCTCGATTACCGACATCGTGGATTTCGGCACCACTCCGGACCTGCTCCGGCACGCCGCATCGCTGGAATCGGCTTCGGAACATCCGGCAGGAAAAGCCATAGCTGCAGGCTGGAACGGAAAACTGCTTTCTGTGGAAGCATTCCGGGCGTTTCCTGGCCAGGGAGTTTCCGGCACCCTGCAGAATCAAGCATGGCTGGCCGGATCGCCTGCCTTCATGCGGCAAAACCAGGTGGAACTCACCCCGGAACAGCACGCACAAGCAAAAAAACTCGAGGACGAAGGAAAAACCGTGGTCATACTCGCTACCGGGACCAAACCTGCAGGCATGATCAGCCTTATCGACGAGATACGGGACGACCTTCCGGATCTGCTCTCGGCACTGAAGCGCCGGGGAATGAAGATCATGATGCTGACCGGCGACAACCCCGGAGTGGCGGCCCGGATCGCCACCCGGTGCGGTATAACCGACATGCAGGCCGGACTGTCGCCTGCCGGAAAGGCTGCGGTCATCGAAAAGCTCAGGACGGCGGGAGAAACCGTCATGATGGTTGGCGACGGCATCAACGACGCGCCGGCACTTACCGCAGCAGATACAGGGGTTACACTGGGCAGCGCTACCGGCATCGCACTTGAAAGTGCGGGAGTCGCCGTACTCACCGACAGGCTGCTCCTCGTCGATACTCTTATAGAACACTCAAAACGCTGCTTCTCGGTCATTCGCCAGAACCTCGCCTGGGCGTTTCTCTACAATCTTGCCGCCGTGCCTTTTGCTGTAGCAGGCATGCTTCACCCTATCATTGCCGCGCTGCTCATGGCGTCGAGCTCGCTCATCGTGGTCGGCAATTCGCTGCGGCTGCAGAAAACCCATACTTGACACATGGACAGCATCTTCTACCTCATCATCATCGGGTTCGTCTTCGGAACGGCTGCATGGCTGCTCTTCATCTGGGCGGTCCGCAGCGGGCAGTTCGACGATCCCGAAGCGCCTAAATACCGAATGCTCGACGACGATGACGAACAGTTGAACCAGCCAGCAGCAGATAAAACCCGAAAATCCGCCAAACGATGAGCGCTCTTGCCAATACCGCAATCACCATGTTCATCACCGGACTTACCGGAGGATTCGGCCACTGCATCAGCATGTGCGGTCCCGTCGTGGCAGCCTATTCGCTGGGAGAGAACCGCAAAGGCATGATGCACCATCTGCTTTACAACGCAGGAAGAGTAACCACCTACACCGTTCTCGGCGCCGCCGTAGGCCTCTCCGGCTCATTCCTCCTCCTGACCGCATCCATCGAGCGGTTCCAGACCGCCATCTTGGTACTTGCCGGCCTCTCGATTATCCTGATGGGACTTGCCACACTCGATATTCTGCCTGCAGGCAAGGCCATCAGCAGCTGTTCATGGATCATGCCCCGCATCGGAAAGCTCATGAACCTTTTCAGGGGCTCCCGTTCTATCGGCGCCTATTACCCCATGGGAGTATTGCTCGGCTTCCTGCCCTGCGGCCTTACCTACACGGCACTGCTAACGGCTGCCCGCACAGCCATGGAGGCAGAGAATCACGCTGCGGGATTGCTCGGGGGAGGTCTCATCATGCTCTGCTTCGGTCTTGGCACCGTACCATCCCTGCTGGTTGTCGGCAAGGCCATACACCTCTTCAGTGAAAAGTCCCGCAGAGTCCTCTATCGCATTGCCGGCGTCATCATGATCCTCACCGGGATATACTTCACCCTGTCGGCATTCTGAAGCTCGATCCTGCTGCATGAAAGAAGGGACACCCTGCAACGATTCCGGAAAAAACATTCCGCTCATTTGGATCGCAATAAAAAAAGACTATTTTAGACCTGTTTTATAATGGAGCAGCATTTCATTATAATGAATACTGTTACCATACCTCATGTAACTATTGCCAAGGAGATCCTTATGGACACGCTCTTTCTGGCTCGGCTTCAGTTCGCCTTCACTTCCGTCTTTCACTTCTTTTTCGTTCCGCTAACCCTCGGCCTTTCCATTTTTACGGCAATCATGGAAACCGCCTGGGTGAGAACCGGTAACGAGAAGTACAGGAAGCTGACGCAATTCTGGGGCAAGCTCTTCCTCATCAACTTTGCTGTCGGCGTGGTGACCGGCATCGTCATGGAGTTCCAGTTCGGCATGAACTGGTCCGAGTACTCTCGTTTCGTCGGCGACATCTTCGGCGTTCCGCTCGCCATAGAAGCGCTGCTCGCCTTTTTCCTTGAATCGGTTTTTCTCGGCATCTGGGTCTTCGGCTGGGACAGGCTCCCCAAAGCCCTGCATGCCGCCTCGATCTGGCTGGTCGCTATCGGTTCGAACCTTTCAGCCCTGTGGATTCTCGTTGCGAACTCCTTCATGCAGTCGCCGGTCGGCTACAAAATGGCCACAGACGGATCGAGAGCGGAAATGACCGACTTTGCGGCACTGCTCTTTAACCCCTATGTCTGGAAGCAGTTCCCCCATGTGCTGGCCGGAGGCCTTGTTACCGGAGGATTTCTGGTCATCGCCGTCAGCTCGTGGCACCTCGTCAAAGGCTCGAAGGATCGCAGTGCATTTGAAACCTCGATGAAATTCGGTGCCGTCTACGCATTTATAGGTACCATTCTGGTCACCCTGGCCGGCCACACCCAGATGCAGGACCTTATCGAATCGCAGCCTATGAAAGTCGCTGCTGCAGAAGCACTATGGGAAACAGAGAATCCGGCCAGCTTCTCGCTCTTCACGGTCGGCAATGAAAAAGAGCTGAAAGACGTTTTCGCCATACGCATTCCCGGTATGCTCTCCTTCCTTGCCTACAACTCGTTCGAAGGCGAAGTGAAAGGCATCAAGGATCTGCAGAAGGAGTATGAACTCAAATACGGGCCAGGCAACTACATCCCCTCCATAATCACGGCATACTGGAGCTTCCGGTTCATGGTCGGTGCGGGAACGCTGATGCTCCTGGTTTCGATCGTTGCTCTCTACAAGGTGATGCGGGAGAGCTACACCTTCTCTCCGCTGCTCGGAGCGATCATGTTCTGGTCCTTCCTGTTGCCCTATATTGCAAACTCGGCAGGGTGGATTCTGGCCGAAATGGGCCGCCAGCCATGGATCGTCTTCGGCCTTCTGAAAACCGAGGATGCCGTCTCTCCTGCATCGGTAGTCAGCAGTGGAGAGTTGCTTCTCTCGATAGCAGCATTCTTCATCATTTACGGACTGCTTACGATCGTCGATGTGTTCCTTTTGAAAAAATATGCCGCAGCAGGCCTGGAAGCTGCCCAGTAAACCCTGAAGGAGAACAACTATGGATCTGCAAACAATCTGGTTCATCCTGGTTACCGTGCTCTTTACCGGATTCTTCGTTCTCGAAGGGTTCGATTTCGGAGTCGGCATCCTGCATCCGTTCATGAGTTCCGACGACCGTGAACGGCGCGCCGTCATCAACACTATCGGACCGTTCTGGGACGGCAACGAAGTCTGGCTCATCACTGCCGGTGGAGCGATGTTCGCGGCTTTTCCCGAATGGTATGCCACGCTTTTCAGCGGGTTCTACCCTGCCCTGCTCCTCATGCTCGTCGCACTGATCATGCGCGGAGTCGCATTCGAGTTCCGCAGCAAGCACGACAACCCCGCCTGGCGCAGTTTCTGGGACTGGAGCATCTTCGCTGGCAGCGCCATTCCCGCCCTTCTGTGGGGAGTCGCACTGGCGAACTTCATCCGAGGCGTACCGATCGACCAGTCGATGAACTATGCCGGCGGATTTTTCAACCTGCTCAATCCCTATGCCCTGGTCTGCGGACTTGCATCCCTCTGCATCTTCACCCTGCACGGAGCGGTATTCCTTACCCTGAAAACCACCGGCATCCTTCGGGAACGGGCCATGAACCTTGCCAAAAAGGTGTGGGCTCCGGCAACGCTGCTCTCCCTTGCATTTACGATTTATACCTTCATTGAAACCGACCTGTTCCGGAGACTTGGACTGAACCCCGGCATCATCCCGGTATTCAGCGTACTCGCGCTGCTCTCGGTGATCGTGCTGCTCAGGAGGAACGCTTCCGGATGGGCGTTCGCCATGACCGCCGTAGCCATCGCGTTCTCGACCGTCACGATCTTTATGGGCCTCTTCCCCAGAGTACTCGTTTCGAGCCTCAACCCCGAATGGAGCCTCACCATTTACAACAGCTCCTCCTCGGACTATACGCTCGGGATCATGACCATCGTGGCAGCCATCTTCGTCCCGATCGTCCTCGTCTATCAGGGATGGAGCTACTGGGTCTTCCGCCAGCGCGTAACACCGGACTCCGAACTCGAGTACTGAGCGCCCTGATTGACCCGTCGTACTGCGCCCCGGAACATAACGGGGCGCACTCATTTCGAGGGTCTTTTTCTCCCGGAAATCCGTAAAAAAAGAGCAATATTTTTAGTATGTTTCCCGTCAGGGCACACGCCATGCCACCGATTGCCTGCCAATTCACCACTCGCCAGCCATGCGCATTCACGATCTCGATCCCGAAAGCCGTCCCAGGGAAAGATTTCTCAGGTACGGGGCTTCGTCGCTCAACCCCTCGGAACTGCTGGCGATCGTCCTGCGATCCGGTTCGAAAAATCTCAACATCATCGATACCTGTAATGAGCTCATCGCCGTTTACGGCCTCGAACAGCTTGCCGATGCCCCGCTCTCTGATCTGCAGAAAATCCGGGGTATCGGCCAGGCAAAAGCCATGCAGATCGCGGCGGTATTCGAACTCAACAAGCGGGTTCATTTCAGGAAAAACAGCAACAGAAAAATCCAGTCCGCAAAAGATGTTTTCGAATACATGACCGGACGAATTCCAGACGAGACAAAAGAGCACCTTTTCGTACTGCACCTCAACACCAAAAACCGGATCATCCGGCACGAGATCGTTTCGGTAGGCACCCTGAACGCATCCCTTATCCACCCCAGGGAGGTATTCAAGTCCGCCATCCGCGAGAGCGCTCACGCCATCATTCTCGTCCATAACCATCCATCAGGCGATGTGGAGCCAAGCAACGCAGACCGGCAGGTCACGGGAATTCTCAAACAGGCAGGGGCCATTCTGCAGATAGAGCTGCTCGACCATGTCATTGTGGGAAAAGAGAACTGGTTCAGTTTCAGGGAGCATGGCGTGCTGAACTGAAGGGAGAGGAACCTTCAGACAGCGGCAAAAAGCGGGCATATCGCAACCGGGAAAACAAAAAAAACACCCCCGCACCGCTCACCGGAAGCGAACGGCACGATACAGGGATTCGACAGCGTAACCAACGACTTGAAAAGCCATCAGGAGTACCCTTGAGCTGTATGAACTACAGCCTGAAACCCGGCAGGTAAAAAAAGAAGCGGTAAAAACAAAACCCGGCAGCGGAGGAGATGCACTGCCCGGCCTGCTGATCAGGAAACGGTTTCAACCGACAGCTGACTGCCCGATTGAGTTGCATCCTCTTCAGTCTTCACTCCAAGTTCCCGGACGTTTTTTGCCTGATAGCCCTTCTGGGTTTTTTCAAGCTCAAACTCGACCTCTGCATCCTGATTCAACACCTTGAAGGTCTGTTCGGAAACAATAGCGGAAAAATGAACAAAAACATCTTCCCCGCCCATCGGATTCAAAATAAATCCGTACCCTTTTTTACCGTCGAACCATTTGACTTTACTTCTTTCCATGATAAATTCGGGGCTTTATCATTAACTGTTCAGCAAGTGTAAATTGCTGCTTGTCTATGCTGCAATATAGGCATTTCCCCTCCTTTTATGCTCTTTTATTTCACTTTTTGGAACACAAACACCCTAATAATACACTTTAAAACCATACAGAAACAAAAAAGAACATACCTTCGTTACGGTGAACAGCTCAAAAAAATCCGGACTAACATAATGAAAACCATCATCCTTATCACCGGTGCCGGCAAAGGTATCGGAAAAGCAATCGCGCTCGAGTTCGCCAGACACACCATCAAAAACCCGGAATTCAGGCCGCTGCTGCTCCTTTCCTCGCGCACCAGCGCCGATCTGGAAACCGCCGCAGGGGAGTGCAGGACGCTGGGCGCTGAAGCCCTGGTCATGCAGGCCGACATTTCCGATACAGCCCAGGCGACAGGGCTTGCCGAAACCGTAATCGACCGGTACGGACGGATCGACTGCCTCGTCAACAATGCCGGGGTCGGGCGATTCAAACCGTTCTGCGAGCTTACCGAAGAGGATTTCGACTACACCGTTGCAACCAATCTGAAAGGCACATTTTTTCTCACCCAGAAGCTTTTTCCCGTTATGGAAAAACAGGGAAAGGGGCATATTTTTTTCATCACCTCCGTCGCCGCTGAAAAGGCCTTTAAAACATCTTCCGTTTACAGCATGACGAAATTCGCCCAGAAAGGGCTGGTCGAGGCGCTCCGTCTCTATGCCAGAGAGTGCGGTGTGCGCATCACCAACGTCATGCCCGGAGCGGTCCACACGCCGATGTGGGGAGAGGTCTCCGACACAATGAAAGCCATGATGATGATGCCCGAGGACATCGCAGAAGCGGTTGCCGGCGCCTATTTTCTTCCGCAAAGAGCGTCGGTGGAGGAGCTGGTTATCCGTCCTGTCGCAGGAGATATCAACGAATGAAACAGAGGAGACGCCTCTTTTTTTTGCGTGAGCGGTTTGAATGCAAACCGGACGGAACGTGAAAACCGGAGCCACGAAAGCTTTCGGGATGAGGGTTTCGATCCCGACTTTTCGGAAGAACGAGTCAATCTGATCGCGGAACAAAAAAAACGGAGGCACCCCAAGAAAAAGCAGTTGTGGGAAAGCAGCTGTTTTTGCCTTATTTTCCGATACTTCTTTGCAAACACACTATCGTATCGAGCCGACTTATGAGTTTAAAGGAAAAAATAGATGCGGACCTTAAAGAGTCCCTGAAAAGCGGAAAAAAAACCCGCCTCAATGCCATCCGCTCCATTCGCGCAGCCCTGCTTGAAAAAGAGGTCTCCATCCGGGTAGGAGGCTCCGCCTCGCTCTCCGAAGAACAGGAAACCGAAGTGCTGGTCAGCCTGGCAAAAAAACGCCGCGACGCCATCGAGCAGTTTACCGCCGGAAATCGTCCCGATCTTGCCGAAACGGAACAGTCCGAACTGCTCGTTATCGAGGAGTACCTGCCCGAACCGGTCTCCGATGACGAGATCACCGCTACCGTACAGGCTATTATTGCCAGAACCGGTGCATCATCCATGAAGGACATGGGGCGGGTGATGGGCGAAGCCATGAAAGCCCTCAAAGGAAAAGCCGATGGAGGCAAAGTCCAGCAGATCGTCAAATCGCTGCTTCCGGCATAACCCGTTTTTACACCTACAACCATTATGCTTGACATAAATTACATCCGCCAGAGTTCCGATGAGGTCGTGGCCATGCTCAGGGCTCGCCAGCTCGAAAGCGAGATCCCCAGGGTTGCCGAGCTGCTCGATCTCGACCGGCAGCGCCGCGAACTGGTGCAGCAGACCGACGATATGAAAGCCCTGCGCAACAGGGTTTCCCGCGAGGTTGCCGATATGAAGAAATCCGGCAGCGGTCCGGCGGACGAGCTTATCGGAAAGATGAAGTCGGTCGCCGAAGACATTTCGGCATGCGACACCATGCTGAAAACTATCGAAGCGGCAATCGAGGATATCCTGCTCGCACTGCCCAACAGGCTGCACCAATCGGTACCCGAAGGGAGAAATGCGGGACAGAACATCGTCTGCAAACCTGCTGTCGCGTTCGACTACCAGCTCGATTTCGTCCTGAAAAACCACCTCGAACTCGGCAAATCGCTCGGAATCCTCGACTTTGAACGGGGGGCAAAGGTAGGAGGCGCAGGCTTCCCGGTCTATACCGGCAAGGGGGCACGGCTGGAACGCTCGCTCATCAACTTCATGCTCGACACGCACACCTCCCGTCACGGCTATACGGAAATCTTTCCGCCTTTTCTGGTCAACCGCGAATCGCTCAGAGGTACCGGGCAGTGGCCGAAATTCGCCGACCAGGTCTACACCATAGAGGAAGACGGCCTGTACGCAATTCCGACCGCGGAGGTACCGGTAACCAACCTGCACCGGGGAGAGATGCTTGAAGCCGCAGATCTGCCGGTAGCCTATGCGGCCTATTCGGCATGTTTCAGAAGGGAAGCAGGCAGTTACGGAAAAGACACCCGGGGGTTTCTGCGGGTCCACCAGTTCAACAAGGTCGAAATGGTCCGCTTCACCCGGCCCGAAGCATCCTATGAAGCGCTCGAAGCCATCCTCGGGCATGCGGAAGCGATTCTGCAGGCGCTCAGGATTCCCTACCGGGTTCTTCTGCTCTGCAGTGGGGATATCAGCGCCAACGCCACGAAATGCTACGATATCGAGGTCTGGTCGCCTGCCGAAGACAGATACCTCGAAGCGTCGAGCTGTTCCAACTTCGAGGACTACCAGGCGCGGCGCATGAACATCCGCTACCGTCCGGAAGGCAAGGCGAAACCGGAATTCGTGCATACCCTGAACGGTTCGGGACTTGCGACCTCACGGCTCATGGTGTCGCTGCTCGAACACAACCAGACCAGAGAGGGTTCGGTTGTCGTTCCCGAGGTGCTCCGGCCCTACACCGGATTCGACATCATCGACTGATTTCGAACACCCGCCTGCATAATCGACCGGATCGAAAACAAAAAGAGATGCCCATACAAAAGGCATCTCTTTTTACATGTCGCGAACGATTCGGGCACGAGCCAACCGTTCAGGCCGCGCTGTGCGACTCCTGCACAGCCCGCTCGTTCTTGAACTCGACAACCATGCGGCTGACCTTTTCGATATCGATGAGAAAGGCGTCGTGGCCGTAGGGTTCGTCAAGATAGATAACCCGTGACTTCGGCATGAGCCGCCCGAGCTCTTCCTGCTCCTCCTTGGGATAGAGCACGTCACTGATAATGGAGAGAATTTCCACCGGTATCTGCAGCGAACCAAGAACCGTTTCGTACGAACCTCTGCCTCTCGCCAGATCGTGCATGTCCATGGCTTTCGTCAGCGTCACGTAGGTGTTGGCGTCGAACCGGTCGACCAGTTTGCGGCCCTGGTAACGCAGATAGCTTTCAACGCTGAACAGACCGTTCTCCTGAATAACGCGCCCGAAACGCGACTGAAAATTCTCGAAACTGCGGTAGCTGCACATGGCCATCATCCGTGCCGCCCCGAGGCCGGATGCGGGTGGCGCATCAGGCTCGTACCAGCCGCCGTTCCAGTCGCGGTCGGCATAGATCGCCTGCCTCTGCGCCTCGCTCTGGGCAATGCACCATGAAGAGTGTCGGCCGGAAACTCCCATCGGCATGAGTGCCCGAACCATTTCAGGATAAAGAAATCCCCATTCGAGCACCTGCATGCCCCCAAGCGAAGCCCCTACAACGAGCCGGATGCTGTCGATCCCGAGCCCGGAGAGCAGCAGCCTCTGGGCATGCACCATGTCGCGAACGGTAATGGCCGGAAAATCGGGTCCGTAATGACGACCCGTCAGCGGATTGAGAGACAATGGACCTGTTGAACCGTAACAGCTTCCCAGCACATTGCTGCAGATGATGAAGTCGTTCCGCTCGTCGAAAGCTCCTCCTTCGGCAAACATCCCATCCCACCAGACATCGGCGTCGGCCGAACCCGTCAGGGCGTGACAGATGAGGATGACATTGTTTTTCTCTGCGTTAAGCGTTCCCCATGTCCTGTATGCCATGCGCAACCCCGGCAGAACGCCGCCGAGTTCGGTTGCAAACGGCTCCTGCGAATCAAAATAGCGTGTCTCTTTTGAAATGAGCTCCCTGTAATCCCTCATCGGTATCAGTTCAATGTTGCAAATGCCTGTTCAAAATCAGCCTTTATATCGTCGATATGCTCTATGCCGACCGAAACCCGCACCATGTCGAGCGAAACTCCCGCGGCTGCCTGCTCTTCGGGCCCCATCTGCTGATGGGTTGTCGATGCCGGATGGATCACGAGGGTTTTCGCATCGCCCACGTTGGCCAGATGGCTGGAGAGCTTCACGCTGTCGATGAACCGGACGGCCGGATCGTAGCCGCCCCTGACCCCGAAGGAGAGCACACACCCGAACCCGTTGGTAAGATATTTTACTGCCTGGGCGTGCGTGGGATGCGCTTCGAGACCGGGATAGGTCACCCATGCGACCGCCGGATGTCCGTCAAGCCATCGGGCAAGCTCGATAGTGTTGTCGGCATGACGCTGTACACGAAGGGAGAGCGTTTCAAGTCCCTGCAGGAGCAGGAACGAATTGAACGGACTGATTGCCGGGCCGAAATCGCGCAGCCCTTCCACCCTCGCCTTGATGATAAAGGCAAGATCACCGAACGTGTCGAGAAACTTGAGGCCGTGATACCCTTCCGAAGGCTCGCTGAGCATCGGAAATTTCCCGTTCCCCCAATCGAAGGTTCCGCCATCGACGATCACTCCGCCCATCGAGGTGCCGTGACCGCCGATCCACTTGGTGGCCGACTCGACCACGATCGAAGCCCCGTAGCGGAGCGGACGGCAGAGATAACCGCAGCAGCCGAAGGTGTTGTCCACCACCAGCGGAATACCGCACTGGCGGGCGACTCCGGCAACCGCCTCGAAATCCGGCACGTAAAAGGCAGGATTGCCGATAGATTCAAGATAGAGCGCCTTGGTGCGTTCATCGACGGCTTCACGGAATGCCGAAGGATCGTTGCCGTCAACAAACTTCACCGTTATGCCGAGACGCCCGAAAGCGACCTTGAACTGGTTGTAGGTGCCTCCGTAAAGGTAGCTTGAAGAAACGATGTTGTCCCCGGCTTCGCACAGGCTCGTCAGGGCTATGAACTGCGCCGAATGCCCGCTGGCCACGGCAAGAGCGGCCTTGCCCCCTTCGAGCGCGGCCACACGCTGCTCGAAGACGTCGGTTGTCGGGTTCATGAGGCGGGTATAGATGTTGCCGAACTTTTTCAGGGCGAACAGATCGGCTCCGTGCGCCGCACTGTCGAAACTGTAGGATGTGGTCTGATAGATAGGCACCGCGCGCGACTTCGTCGTCGGGTCCGGCTGCTGACCGGCATGGACCTGCAGGGTTTCAAAGCGGTATGGAGGCGTTGCTTGACTCATGATAAACGACTGATGAAAATTGCCGCTACCAGAGTGGAACAGGAGTTGAAAAACCGGGGAAACCGTAACCGTCAGGGTTAAAAGAGAGGTATGAACGTGCAGAATGGCAGACATACCATCATCTCTCCCGGCTCGCAGTCCGGGATGGAATTGGCACCAATCACGCGCTGTGACGGTTGCCAAGGCTTCTCAGGGCCAGTCCCTCCACCTTTCTCGATGATAGCGTAAAATGCTACAAAGAACATTTCAAATAATTGTAGTCAATCTACAACAGCAATCGTTATTTTACAAATTGCATCATTAAAAGAGGTACACCCACACATGACATCAAGAGAACTTGCGCTGAAAGTCCTGCAGAACGTTGAACAGGGAGAAAAAAAATCAGGGACCATCCTGCACGAGCTTCTCGACAACTCGTCACTCGGCCGCAGCGACCGCGCCCTGGCCACCGAACTCGTCAACGGCGTACTGCGCCGACGCATGACGCTCGACGCCGTAATCGGCAGGTTCTACCTGCACCGCTACGAAAAAGCCGCATCGGTTCTGAAAAACATCCTGCGGATAGGCGCCTACCAGCTGATCTACCTCGACCGCATACCGCAATGGGCCGCGGTCAGCGAATCCGTCGCGCTTGCCCGGAAATACAAGGGAGAACGGATGGCCCGGCTCGCAAACGCGGTGCTGCGCAACATCACCCCGGAGGGTGCTTCTCCGGAAAATCTTCACGGAAAGACCGAAGGCACCGGACGTATGGCCGTTATCGCCTCGCACCCCGAATGGCTGCTGGAACGCTGGATCGCAAGGTACGGAAAAGAGCGTACCGAGGCGATTGTCGGCTACAACAACCGCACCCCGCTTACCGGTTTCAGAATCAACGCCCTGAAATGCGCACCAAAAGAGTTTTTTGCGCAATACGACACCGAAAAGACCCCGTCGATAATCCGTACCGGTCTGGAAAACTTCTTTCTTTCAACCGACTTCTCAGGCTTCGAAGCGTCGATCAAGCAGGGCTTGCTCACCGTCCAGAACCCTGCGCAGGGGCTGGTCTGCCTGCTCTGCAACCCGGCGGCGGGCAGCACGGTGCTCGATCTGTGCGCAGCTCCGGGGGGCAAATCCACCTTTCTCGGCGAACTGATGCAGAACCGGGGCAGCATCACTGCCGTGGACCTTTACAGCCGGAAGCTGCAGAAACTTACCGGACACTCGGGCGAACTCGGCATCAGCATCATCGACGCAGTCGCTGCCGATGCACGATCGTTCCGGCCGGAAACTCCGCCGGAAAGCATGCTGCTCGATGCCCCCTGCAGCGGCACCGGCGTACTTGCAAGACGCGCGGAACTGCGATGGAAACTCACACCGCAGATGATCGCCGAACTCGTCGGCCTGCAGGCTGAACTGCTCGATCATGCCGCATCGCTGCTCACCGAAAACGGTACCCTCGTCTATGCGACCTGCTCCATCGAACCCGAAGAAAACGAGCTGCAGATCGAAGCATTCCTCGGCCGTCACCCGGAATTCAGACGCGATGCATCCGGCGGCGCCCTGCCCGAACCTTTCGCCGGGGAAGCTTCGAAGAATGGAAGCATCCTCACGCTGCCGGGTCGGAATGAGGGCTTCGATGGAGGATTTGTCCAGCGGATGATCAAAACATCCTCCTGAACATGAACGACCTCAAGGCGCCCTACAGCATCCTGCTCGAAAGCTTTCTCAACCACCTCTCCGTCGAGCGGAACTTCTCGCTCAATACCAGAGCGTCTTACCGGAACGACCTCTCACGCTACCTGCTCTTCATGCAGGATGAAAACAGGGCTCCAGAAGGCATTGAAACCGGCGATATCCGCCGGTTCATTTCCGAACTGCACGGAACAGGGCTTGAAGCCAGCACCCTGGCCCGGAACATTTCGGCCATCCGGTCGCTGCACAAATTCCTTCTGGCCGAACGAAACCTCGTCACCAACCCGGCCGAAACCATCCAGCAGCCGAAACAGGCGAAAAACCTGCCGAACGTGCTCAGCCTGCACGAGGTGATGCAGCTGCTCGACGCGCCGCTTCAGGAGCGGCCGGCGGGAAAATTCCTGCTGCGCGACAAGGCGATTCTCGAATTCCTCTATGCTGCCGGAGTGAGGGTCAGCGAACTGGTCAATCTGCAGCAGCAGAATCTCTATTTCGAGGCAGGCTTCGTACGCATATTCGGCAAGGGATCGAAAGAGCGGCTGGTGCCGGTAGGCGAAGCGGCGATTGAGTGGATAACGCGATACAGAAACGAGCTGCGAATCGGACTGGTCGCGACGGAGTCTCACGACGTCCTTTTTCTGAATGCAAGGGGAAAAAAGCTCTCAAGGATGGCGATCTATCTCATGGTCAGAAAATACGCCCGGCTTGCCGGAATCCGGAAAGAGATCAGCCCGCACACCCTCCGCCACACCTTCGCCACCCACCTTCTCGAAGGGGGCGCCGACCTGCGCGCGGTGCAGGAAATGCTCGGACACAGCTCCATCCTGGCAACCCAGATCTACACCCATATCGACCGTTCGTTCATACGGGAAGTGCACAAAACCTTCCACCCGAGAGGGTAGGCTGATGCTTATTCACGGGACGGGCTGGCCGGTCAGCCACTCCGCAGCCTGTGCATTGCCCAGTTCCGATGCTCTCTGCATATCGTCACGGGCACCGCTCGGGTCGCCGAGTTCATTTTTCGCCAGACCGCGGGAGTACCACGCCCTGTCGTACTTCCCCCGGATGGCAATCGCGCGGTCGAAATCAGCGACGGCCTGCCGGAACTCCTTCAGGGCGGCATAGGCCACTCCCCGGTGAAAGAACGCTCGGGCGCAATCCTTTTTCAGCTCGATCGCAACGGTGTAATCGGCAATGGCTTCGGCGTATTTCCGCTGTTCGAAAAGCGCCTTGCCCCTTGCGTAATACGCCTGCTGATAGCTGCGATCTTCAGCGATGGCAAGATTGAAGGCGCCGATCGCCTCGTCGAAACGGGCCTGCCGGTAATACTCCTCGCCCTGCTTCACCAGTCCGGCAGGAGAGGCGGCGTCAGCTGACGCGGCAAAAAGAGGAGCTGCAAGCAGCAGCCAGAGAACCGGAAACACAAGCAGCTTCATACGATCCGAGCGGTTAAAAAAATGAAAGAATAAGCCTTGCATCGATTTTTCTTATATTGCCTTCGATAACCGTACCGAATGCGTAGCTCAGCCGGTAGAGCATCTGCCTTTTAAGCAGAGGGTCGCAGGTTCGAGCCCTGCCGCATTCACCAGATACCCTCTTTTGGCATTTTCGTCTCCATGATCACCCGCTTCCTGTTGTGACTCTCCCGCTCGATCTTCAGCGCGGCGAGGGTAAGGTTCACGTCGAACAGGAAAAATACGAGCGAAAACGAAAGGCAGAGCATGCTTGCGATAAAAATGCCCGACATGATCAGCGGAATATCGAGACTGACCAGCACCGAAAGGAAGAGCAGAATGATCAGCATCGAAGCGCCAAGGCAGGTCATGCATGCAAGCAGGATAGCCACCCTGATGTAACGCGCCCGCTTCCAGAGGATATCGACCTCCCGGTTTATTCTCAGAATATAGGACTCAGGCTCCTCCTCCAGGTCGTCGAGCAGGGCTCTCGACCGGTCGATAATGCGCCCGAGACGGTTGGTCATGGTCAGCAGAAGAAGACCGAGGCCTGAAATGAGAATCATCGGACCGATAGCGGTCTGCAGAATGGGAACAAGCTCCTGTACGGTAGTAATGGTCATAATTTTCTGTTATATGAAAAAAGCATAATCTCTGTAAAATCCTGTAATCAACGAATCAGAGATAACACTTCTCGGGCTATAAACCTACAAAGGAAACCTCTATTTAACAATTGTTCCGAGCGATGCCTCATGGGCTCCGCAAGAGCGGCACTCCGGTGGCGCCGGTGAAAACCCGGAAATGCGGGGCTTCCGGATACCGCCGCAACGAAGCTGTCGAACTGCGGCAAAGACCGGGAGAGAGACCTAAAGTTTCACCATATCTCCAGGCTTGGGAATCGATACCTTCAACTGCAGCCTTTCCTCGATGGCGTTCCTGAAGGAAACTTTCACCCCCGCGTCGCCATGCACCACATAAACCTCCGGCCTGTTGCGGAAACCGTCCATCCAGCGAAGCATGTCTGCGCGGTCGCCATGAGCCGACAAACCCCCGATGGTATGGATGCCCGCAGCAACACGGTAGCTTCTGCCGTGAATGGAAACCTGCTTTTCTCCGCCGACAAGCTTCCTCCCGAGCGTTCCGGGAGCCTGATAGCCGGTAAAGATAATCCGGCACTCCGGACGATGGATATTGTATTTGAGGTGGTGCAGAATCCTTCCTCCGTTGCACATGCCGCTGCCGGCTATAATGATCGCACCCTTCCTGATGTCGTTGATTTTCCGGGAAGCCTCGACCCGTTCGGTAAAGTGAAGGTTGTCGAGAGGGGGAAGCAGTGCGGGGTTGTTCCTCAAGGCAAGGGCTTCCTCGTCGAGCAGACCGGGGTATCCCCAGTATATCCTGCCGGCCTCGATGGCCATGGGACTGTCGAGATAGACCTGCCACTTGTCGAGCTCCCACTGGCTGTAATAGGTAGCGAAAAGGTAGAGGAGCTCCTGGCTCCTCCCGATGGAAAATGCAGGAATGAGAATATTGCCGCACTCACGGCATGCCGTCCGGAAAATTTCGCCCAGTTCAGCCACGGTGCCCTGAAAATCCCGGTGCAGCCGGTCACCATAGGTGCTCTCGACCAGAAGGATATCCGCCTTTTCCGGTGTTTCCGGGTCTCTGAGCACAGGACTTTCATACTGGCCGAGATCCCCGCTGAACACCAGCGTGCGCTCCTCTCCCCCTTCGGTAATGCGAAGTTCCACCACTGCCGAACCCAGAATATGGCCGGCGTCCAGAAAACGGAGCCTGACTCCCGGAAGAATCTCCTTCGTTTCACCGTACTCCATGCCTCGCATTCTGGCGACCGCCCTCTGCGCATCCTCGCGGGTATAGAGCGGTTCGGCATGCCGCTCCCTGCCTGTCGTCGCATGACGCCGCCGGATATCCGCGTCACGCTCGGCAAGGGATGCCGAATCGAGCAGCAGCACCAGTGACAGGTCGATGGTGGCATGCTGGGTATAAACCGGACCGCTGAAACCCCTTTTCACCAGAAGCGGCAATCTGCCCGAATGGTCGATATGACCATGGCTGAGCACCACGGCATCGACATCGGCAGGCTCGAAAGGAAAAAGCTCGCGGTTCAGGGCCTCCTCTTCCGGGGATCCCTGAATCAGGCCGCAATCGAGCAGCAGCAGATGCCCGGCAACCCTCAGTATGTGGCAGGAACCGGTTACACGCTCCGCCGCACCGTAAAACTGCAGTTCCATAACCCCTCCGTCAGGAAAAATTCAGGAAACAGCATCCGGCAAAAGATGCCCTTACAAGTAAAAGATACACATCAAAACAGGCTCAACCGACAGGTTCGGCTCCCGGAAAGCAAGAAAAAAAGCCCCGGACAGGTCGAGCGGCTCCGGGGGCTCCGGAAGAACACAGACAGGATCGATCGACTATCGACAGAAACACGGGAACTCATAGGAAGAGCGGAGTATTTTCATACCCGAGCCATCCCGTTGCAAACAAGCGTTTTATTTTTTACACTGAGAGCGGTTTTCCACCAGAAACTGTCAACATGAACCATGAACATTGACCGGCGTCTTTTTCAGCTCCTTCAGGAAGAACGTGCGCCGTTTATCCTTTCGGTCGTTGCCGGATCGGTCTCTTCGGTTATGCTGATCGGCCAGGCCTTCTGGCTCAGCACCCTCATCGATGACGCTTTCATGCAGAAAAAAGTCCTCGGCGACCTGCTCTATCCTTTCGGGTTTTTTGCGCTCTTCAGCGCGCTTCGCATGCTCTCCGGCTGGACCTCCCAGGGCGAGGCCAACCGGGGAACACTTGCCATCCGTGAAAAACTGTTCGGCCGTCTGACCGGCACCATCGGCACTCTCGGACCGGTCTACACGCGATCGGTACAGAGCGGGCGGCTCAGCACAACGCTGCTCCAGGGTGTTGAGGCTCTCGACGCCTACTTCAGCAGCTATATTCCGCAGATCTTTTTTGCCCTGTTCACGCCGCTCCTCATACTTGCGGCCATCTTTCCCGGCGACTGGCTTTCGGGCCTCATCCTGCTCCTCTCTGCGCCGCTCATACCGCTGTTCATGATCCTGATCGGCAAATCCGCCAGCGCCATGACCGAAAAGCAGTGGAAAACCATGAGCCGGATGAGCGGATACTTCCTCGACGTGCTGCAGGGGCTGCCGACCCTCAAACTCTTCGCCGAGAGCGAGAGGCAGCGCGACACCATCGAAAATGCCGGCGAAACCTTCCGCCAGGCCACCATGCGGGTCCTGAAAATCGCCTTTCTCTCTTCCCTGACGCTCGAACTGGTCGGGACCATCGGCACCGCCATCATCGCCGTCAGCATAGGGCTTCGCCTGTTGGACGGCCAGCTCACCTTTCAGCACGCCCTTTTCGTGCTCGTACTCACCCCCGACTTTTTTCTCCCCCTCCGCCAGCTCGGCACGAAGTTCCACGCCGGCATGGAAGGAGTCAGCGCATCGAAAGAGATTTTCGCCATTCTCGACCAGGCTCCGGCTCCCTTCCGGGAAACAGGTTCCGATTGCGGAGCTGCAGCCGGAAAAGACACCGTCGTCTTTTCCGGCGTGACCTGCACCTATCCCGGTGCGGCGCGTCCGGCGATCATCGGCGTCAGCGCATCCATCCCTGCAGCAAAAACCACGGCCGTCATCGGACCGAGCGGAGCAGGCAAAAGCACCCTCGTCAATCTGCTGCTTCGCTTTCAGAATCCCGACGAAGGCTCCATAACCATCGACGGACGCCCGATACACGACATCCCGCTTGCTCGCTGGCACGAGGCGATATCCTGGGTTCCTCAGCACCCGACACTCTTCAACGCCACCCTGAAGGAGAACATTCTTCTGGCACGGCCCGGGGCGTCCCGGGAGGAACTGCAGAACGCGCTGGAACAGACCGGACTCTCGGAATTTTCAGCATCCCTGCCCGATGGCCTCGACACCATGATCGGCGAACAGGGTGCGCGGCTGAGCGGCGGAGAGGCGCAGCGCGTTGCGCTGGCCCGGGCCTTCATCAAGAACGCCCCGTTTCTGGTGCTCGACGAACCAACATCGCACACCGATCCCGAACTCGAAGCTGCACTTCGCGCATCCATGACCGCGCTCATGAAAGGACGCACCACCCTCATCATTGCGCACCGGCTCGAAACCATTCGCTCGGCTGATCAGATCATAGTGCTCAACGAGGGAAAACTTGTCCGCTGCGGAACGCACACCGAACTGCTCGCCGCCGGAGGCTTCTACCGCGACGCCCTGCAGCTGCAGCAGGAGAAAGCGGCATGAAAACCATCCTTCGCCTCGCGGCTCTCGTCAAACCCTACTTCTGGTGGATGGCGCTTGCCGCGCTCATCGGGTTCGCCACAACCGGAAGCGGCATAGGCCTGCTCATGACCTCCGGCTACATCATCGCCAAAGCCGCCCTGCAGCCGCCAATGAGCACGCTGCAGCTCGGCATTGTCGGCGTAAGGTTTTTCGGCCTTGCACGCGGAGTACTGCGCTACGCAGAGCGGCTGCTGTCGCACGACACCACCTTCAGGATTCTCACGAAACTGCGCCTCTGGTTCTACGAAGCCATCGAACCGCTTGCTCCCGCCCGCCTCATGCATTTCAGAAGCGGAGACCTGCTGCAGCGCGTTGTAGACGACATCCAGAGCCTCGAAAACATCTACACGCGGGTTCTCGCTCCCCCGCTGACCGCCCTGCTTGTGTCTGCACTGATGTGGTTCCTCCTCGGCGCCTACTCTCCGGAGGCATCGCTCCTGATCCTCATTTTCCACCTGCTTGCCGGTATCGGTGTGCCGATCCTGGCCATGCGCCTCAGCCGCGGCGTCTCCGTCGGCATCATGAAAGAGAAAACCTCCCAGCAGCTGCTTGCCCTCGATCTCTTTCAGGGCATCGGGGAGCTGCAGATTTACGGCAAGCTTCCGGAACATCTCGAAGCGATGCGCAACGCCGAGAAGAACAAGCTGAGACTGCAGCGGAAAAACGCCCTGATTGACGGGCTGCACGAATCGCTTACCGGCCTGCTCATGAACGGTGCGGTCGCGGCCATCCTCTGGGCGCTCATTCCGGCTATCTCCACGCCGGGCATGAACGGCATCTCCCTGACGATCGTCACGCTCGCCGTCATGGCTTCGTTCGAACCCTTTCTCCCGCTTCCGGCATCGCTTAAACACCTCGAAGCCGACACGCACGCTGGAGAACGGCTGTTCGAAATTCTCGACGCGAAGCCCGAAACCACCAAACCGGCAACTCCCCTGCCCTTCCCTGAAAAGCCTGCCATCCGGGCCGAAAACCTCAGCTTCAGCTATCCGGAAAGCCCGGCGAAAACCCTCGACAGCATCTCCTTCGCGGCTCTTGCGGGAGAACACATCGCCATCGTGGG
>JAAXXP010000103.1 GCA_013334435.1 Chlorobiaceae bacterium
GCGGCGACGGAAGTGGAGAGACAAAACGGAACACCATACTCGACTTCCTGCCTCCCTCGGCGCTCGTCATCATCGACGACGCAGTGGAACTCGCTGCCGCCGAAGAGCGGGAGGCACTGGAAGAGGCGCTTTCGCCGTTCCGCCAGATACGCATATCTCCGCTTGCCGGCGAAGGAATCGATTTCCGCTCGCAGGCACAGCAGAAGTTCATGGCCAACTTCCGCCTGTTTGCCGGCGAGCTTCGGAAAAACGCCGACGGAAACCGCATGCCTGTTTTCGCATCGGCCTCGAAAAGGGAGATCGACGAACTTGCCGAATTTCTCGGCGACGAACTGCACGAGAGCAACGGAGCCAGGCGCATCGGTGTAGACTGGGTGCCGCTGAACCTCCATTCGGGCTTTTCGTTCGAAAAGATCGAGCTGTACAGCGAATCGGATATCTTCGGGAAATTCCACACCCACAAGTCGCACCGGAAGCGAAAGATAAAGGGAATCTCGCTCAAGGACCTGCACCGGCTGAAAATCGGGGACTACGTCGTTCACGAGGATTACGGTATAGGAATTTTCAAATCCCTTGAAACCATAACCGCAGGCAATTCCGAACAGGAGTGCGTACTGGTCGAATACGAGGACGGCGACCAGCTCTTCGTCAATGTCCAGAACATCAACCTGCTTTCCAAATACACCGCCGCCGAAGGCTCGCGCCCCACGCTCTCGAAACTCGGAAGCAGCAAATGGGCGGCAAAAAAGGAGAAGGTCCGCAGGAAAATCAGGGATATCGCCATCAACCTGATACGCCTCTACGCCGAACGGACCATGAAGCCCGGATTTTCGTTCGAGCCCGATTCGATCTTCATGCGCGAGTTTGAAGCCTCGTTCATTTTCGAGGAAACCCCCGATCAGCTCAGGGCGATAGAGGAGGTCAAGGCCGACATGCAGAAACCGCACCCCATGGACCGACTGATATGCGGCGACGCTGGTTTCGGTAAAACAGAAATCGCCATGCGGGCGACCTTCAAGGCCGTGGAATCGAAAAAACAGGTGGCCATCCTGACCCCGACAACCATTCTTGCCCACCAGCATCTTGAGTCCTTCGAACGCCGGTTCGCCAATTTCCCGGTTTCCATAACCGTACTCAGCCGGTTCGTACCGAAAAAAGAGCAGCTGGAACGGCTGAAGAAAATCGAAAGGGGCGCAATCGACATCGTGATCGGCACACACCGGCTGGTCTCCAAGGATGTCCGGTTCAAGGACCTCGGGCTGCTCATCATCGACGAGGAACAGCACTTCGGTGTAGAAGCCAAGGAGCGGCTCAGGGAGCTGTATCCGGAGGTGGACACGCTCACCATGTCCGCGACGCCGATTCCCAGGACACTGCAGTTCTCGATGCTCGGCGCAAGGGATCTCTCGATCGTCTCGACTCCGCCGAAAAACCGGCAGCCCGTGGAAACCGTCATTTCGGACTACGACACCGCGGTCATCCAGTCGGCCATCGAACGGGAAATACGCCGGCAGGGTCAGGTATTCTTCCTGCACAACCGCATCAACGACCTCGAAGAGGTTCAGCACAAGCTCCGCGAGCTGGTGCCTTATGCAAGAATCGTCTGCGCTCACGGCCAGATGCCTTCCCGCGAGCTTGAAAAGATCATGATGGATTTCATGCAGCAGGAGGTAGACGTGCTGATTTCGACCTCGATCATCGGTTCCGGCCTCGACATCTCGAACGCCAACACCATCATCATCAACCGGGCCGACATGTTCGGACTCTCCGATCTCTACCAGCTCAGGGGACGGGTCGGCCGAAGCGAACGGAAAGCGTTCTGCTACATGATCACCCCCCCGCTGCACACCCTCAAACGCGAAGCCGTGCAGCGCCTGGCCGTTATCGAAAGCTTTACCGAGCTGGGCTCCGGATTCACCGTGGCGCTGCGCGACCTCGATATCCGGGGAGCGGGAAACCTGCTCGGGGCGGAACAGTCCGGGTTCATTCATGAGCTCGGCTTCGACCTCTACCAGAAAATGCTCGAAGAGACCGTCGCCGAACTCAAATCGACGCACTTCCGCGACCTCTTTGCCGAAGGCGGCGCATCCCCCCTCAAAGCTTCGGGAAGCTGCGATCTGGTCTTTTTCTTCGATGCCCTTATTCCCGACCACTACATTCATGCGGTTCACGAGCGCTTCAGCTTTTACGAAAAAATCTCCAAGGCACGCCACGACCACGAACTGGAAGCCATCCGTTCCGAACTCGTCGACAGGTTCGGCACCCTCCCCGAAGAGGTGGCCAACATGCTCATGCTCTCGAAGCTCAAGCTCCTCGGGGCATCGACCGGCATCACGAAAATCGACATACAGCCCGAAATCTTCACCATCTTCCTGCCTGACAGCACCCAGGAAAACATCGATCATCTGAACTTTTTCCAGTCGCTGTTCCCCTCCGTGCAGCAGCCCTGGATGAAGCCGTTCAGGCCGGGTTTTTCGCTGGAGAAAAAAATGAAACTCGTGCTCCACCGACCAGAAAACACGCCCGCCACGCCGGCAGCCCTTCTTGCGGCTTATACAGACATGCTTCGGCAGCTCAGGGATGCGGCGCAGGAACAGCCTCAATCCGAAGCGATTTCCTGAACATTTTCCCCCATACCCCTGCCGCCCCCGCAACTTTTTACCATTGCCGTCTCGTTACATGATTTGCAAGTGTTCAACTGAATAAGCATAAAACGATACAAGCAATGACTATCACCATAAACAACCGTTCATGTGAAGCGGTAACCGGAGAGCGGCTTATCGATGCAGCCCGGACCAGTCACAGCCATATAGGATATTTCTGCGGAGGCAACGGCATCTGCCAGACCTGTTACGTAAAAGTGCTCGAAGGCGCCGAACTGCTCTCTCCCCTGAGCGAAACGGAAAAAGCCATGCTTTCCGACCGGCTGATCGGGGAAGGCACCAGAATGGCCTGCCTTGCCACCATCGAAAAACCCGGCACCATAAAAGTCCTGAGCGCCGTAGAGGAGGTCAGGGAGATGTTCGAAACCGCTCCCCACCTGCTTCCGGCCTATTCTGCAAAAATGGGATGGGAGTCGCTGGTGAAAATCCCCGAGACCGTCGCCCTGCAGATCAATCGCACAATCCAGGGCAAATTCGACCTCGTGCAGATTTTCTCCGACGTCGTCAGAGGTATCGGCGATGCCCTGCAGCTTGTTGCCGAAGCGTTTTTCGGAACGCCCGACGGGAAAGCGAAAAGCGCGATCTCCCCTGAACAGTGCACCGGGAAACTGCTCGACAGGGAGGGCCTGAATCATCTCCTTTCGGGATGCTGCGCAGGCAGTACCACATCCCGCCAGCCCATGACCGACAGGCACACGGCGGCGGCGCCTCATGCAGGCAACAACGGCGTGCCTGCATGAACCCCTCAAGAAAAGAGGCCCCGTACAGAGGGCCTCTTTTGCATGACGGACCGCACAAAAGACCGACAGGCCAAAACCCCGGGCACCGGCCGGCCAGTGATTGCGGTGTGATGAAATTGATTATATTTCGTATTGAGGGGTAGTATAACAACCTGTTCATCACTAACACTCTACAGCCATGATCATCTACATCAACGACAGACCCGGCGAAGCGGCGGCTGGCGACCTGCTCCTGCAGGCGGCACAGCGACATAACGCCCATATAGGATGCATCTGCGGCGGTAACGGCATATGCCAGAGTTGCTTTGTATATGTAAAGGAGGGGGCGGAACTGCTCTCACCGCCGAGCGATGAGGAAAAGGCATTTATTTCCGACCGGCTTTTCCAGGAGGGCGGCCGGCTGGCCTGCCAGACGGTCATCACCGGCGAAGGCACCATCCGGGTGCTCACAAGAGCGGAAAATCTCAGAAGGATCGTGCTCGGGCTCAACGTTCCGGGCTTCATCACCTATGCCCGGACCATCGGATACAATGTGATCACGAAGCTTCCGGGCGGTGTGGCCAATCTCGCCTCTCGCGTCAGGGATGGCCGGCTCAACCCCCTGGATTCCATAGGAAAAATCGCGGGCGGGCTCCGGTACGGCGCCGGGCTTGCCGTTCATACGGTGACGGAAACCCTTCCTGTGCTGCAGGCTCCGGTCTCTCTTGTTTCGGAAGTACTGCAATCGCCCGTATCACTGGTCTCCGGGGCGCTGGAAGGCCCGGCCTCACTCATCTCGGGAGCGGTCGGCGGCATCTTCCATGCAGCTTCCGGTTTGCTCTGCGCGATTTCGGGAGGACGTATCAGCCTGCCCGGATCGACCTGCACATCCGCGAATGCGCCGCAGGCGAAAGCCCTTGAAAGCGTAACCATAACGGTAAAATAAACCTCTCGCTGCCGGGGCGGACCTTCGGGCCTGCCCCGGAATTGTAACTCTTGCTAAACGAATCCTCGATGGGCTACGGTTGTGATTTCGAGTTTGACCTTGGCGTCAAAACACTTGAACGATGGCTGATCAAGCCGGAAAAAACCATGAACATTTCCCTCGGGATTCCCAGGGAAAGAGCCCAGGACGAACGGCGTGTAGCTATCTCGCCGGCGGGCGTCCAGATACTGAGCGAACAGGGCATCCGGGTGATCGTGGAAACAGCGGCCGGGCATTTCTGCAACTTTTCCGACAGCGATTACAGCGAAGCCGGCGCAATCATCGCCCCTTCGCCGGAAGAGCTTTTCAGCCAGTCGAACGTCATTGTAAAGGTCTCCCCTCCGCAGCCGGAGGAGCTGCCGCTCTTCACCCCTGGCCAGATGCTCATTTCGGCGCTGCACCTCGGTACGGTCAGCCGGCATCTGATAAAAACGCTGCTTGAAAAAAACGTAACCGCGCTGGGCTTCGAGTTCATAGAAACGCGCGACGGCGAGCTCCCCATCGTAAGAACCCTGAGCGAAATAGCCGGATCACTGGCAATCCAGACCGCAGCGAAATATCTTGAAACAGGCTACGGAGGAAGCGGCATTCTTCTGGGAGGCATTGCCGGAGTACCTCCGGCCAACGTAACCATTATCGGCGCGGGAACCGTGGGGCTGTTCGCCGCCCAGGACGCCCTCGGTCTTGGAGCCCAGGTGACGGTGATCGACAAGGAGATCAACCGGCTGCGGCGGTTCGAGGCCTTTTTCAACCGCCATCTGGTAACGGCGATCGCCAACGACCACTATATTTCCGAGCTTGCAAAAACATCCGACGTCCTGATCGGAGCACTCAGCCCGAAAAAGAAAATCATCCATCCGCTGGTGAGCGAACAGGTCGTGAAGTCGATGCGGCCGGGATCGGTCATTATCGATGTATCCATAGACCAGGGGGCGTGCTTCGCCACAAGCCGCCACACCTCCCATACCAATCCGATCTACGTCAAACACGGAGTCACGCACTACTGCGTCCCGAACATCCCTTCCGCGGTTGCGAAAACCGCGTCGTTCGCCCTCACCAACACCCTGCTCCCCTTCCTTCTGAAACTCACCGAACATGAAACCGTTGCCGACATACTGTGGAAAAGCCACAGCCTGAGAAAAGGCACCTATCTGTTCAAAGGGTACGTAACCAAGAAAATCCTCTCCGAACTGACCGATTTCCCCTTCAGGGAGATCGACATGCTGCTGGCCGCAAGCTGAAAAGAAAACCCGC